>NZ_JACVVG010000040.1:0-42911 GCF_016647875.1 Pseudomonas sp. S36
CAGATCGAGCGCCGCCCGCGCGGCGCATCGCGAGCTGCGCTCGCTCCTACATTTGTTTCGGGCCAATGATGCCTGGGGCGTATGTGCGCGAACGCCTTTGCGCAGGGCGCGATATATTGCCGTACGAACCAGGCAGGCGCTGCGCAGCGCTGCCGCTCAGTGCCCCCCCAGGTAAGCGCTGCGCACCTCTTCGTTCACCAACAACTCCTGCCCCGTCCCGGTCATGCGGATCTGCCCGTTGACCATCACATAGGCGCGGTCCGACAGTTTCAGCGCATGGTTGGCGTTCTGCTCCACCAGAAAAATAGTCATCCCGGTCTTGGCCAGCTCACGCAGGGTGGCGAAAATCTGCTTGACCACAATCGGCGCCAGCCCCAGCGAAGGTTCGTCCAGCAGCAGCAACTTCGGCCGGCTCATCAGTGCGCGGGCAATCGCCAGCATCTGCTGCTCACCCCCGGACATGGTCATGGCACGCTGGTTGCGCCGCTCCTTGAGGCGCGGGAACAGTTCGTACATGCGCTGCATATCCTCGTCGGCGTGCTTGTCGCCGATGGGGATGGTGCCCATCATCAGGTTTTCTTCCACGCTCATGTCCGGGAACACCCGCCGCCCCTCGGGGGATTGGGCAATGCCGTTGGCCGCGATGTAGTGCGTGGACTTGCGGGTGATGTCCGTCCCCCGGTAAATGATCTGCCCGGCAGCGGCGCGCGGTTGGCCGAAGATGGACATCAACAAGGTGGACTTGCCTGCCCCGTTAGCGCCAATCAGGCTCACCGTCTCACCTTCATCGATGTGCATGGACACTTGCTTGAGGGCTTGGATCGGGCCGTAGAACACGTCCAGGTCGCGCAGCTCGAGAATGGGTGCAGTCATACCAGTTCCTCTTCGTCGGCACCCAGGTAGGCAGCGATCACGGTCGGGTTGTTGCGGATATCCTGCGGGGCGCCTTCGGCGATCACGTTGCCGTGGTCCAGCACGACGATATGGTCGGAAATGCTCATGACCATGCCCATGTCGTGCTCGATCAGCACCACCGTGATGTCGTGCTCGTCACGCAGCACCCGCACCATACGGCTGAGCGCCTCGGTTTCCTGCGGGTTCAGGCCGGCCGCCGGCTCGTCCAGGCAGATCACCTTGGGCCGCGTGCACATGGCCCGGGCAATCTCCAGGCGCCGCTGCTGCCCGTACGACAGCTCGCCAGCCAGGCGGTTGGCACAGTCGACCAGGTCGACCACCTCCAACCAGTAGAAGGCGTGGTCCAGCGCATCGCTCTCGGACTTGCGGTAGGCCTTGGTGTTGAGTACCCCGGCCAGCAGGTTGCGGTTTACCCACATGTGCTGCGCCACCAGCAGGTTCTCGATGACCGACATCTCCTTGAACAGGCGGATGTTCTGGAACGTACGGGCCAGGCCTGCGCGGTTCACCAGGTGTGTGCCACCGAACATCTTGTAGTACAGCCGGCTGGCGAAACGGGACGGGGAGACAAAATCCGCCGCCTGGAAGCTTTCGCCCAGCAACTGGATAACGTTGGTGTGGCCGCCCCGCACGTTCAGCTCGATGCGCCCGCCACTGGGCTTGTAGAAGCCGGTAAGGCAGTTGAAAACCGTGGTCTTGCCGGCGCCATTGGGGCCGATCAAGGCGAAGATCTGGTTGCGCCTGACCTTCAGGCTAACGTCGCTGAGCGCCTTGATGCCACCGAACTGCATCATCAGGTTATCCACAGACAGAATGATTTCGTCGCTCATGGCGCCACTCCTTTACGTGGGGTCACACCGGTACGGCTGATGCGAATCAGGCCCCGCGGTCGCCAGATCATCATCAGCACCATCAGCACGCCGAACAGCAGCACCCGGTATTCCGAGAAGCTGCGCAGCAACTCGGGGGCGACGGTGAGCACGAAGGCCGCGATGACCACGCCCACGGTCGAACCCATGCCGCCCAGCACGACGATGGCCAGAATGAGCGCCGACTCGAAGAAGGTGAACGAGGACGGGTTGACGAAGCCCTGGTAGGTGGCGAAAAACACACCGGCAAGGCCTGCAGTCGATGCGCCCAAAGTGAAGGCCGACAGCTTGACCAGCACATGGTTGAGCCCCATGGAACGGCAGGCGATCTCGTCCTCGCGCAGCGCTTCCCAGGCTCGCCCAACCGGCATCCGGGTTAGCCGGTGCTTGATGTAGAGCACCGCCAGCACGACCAGAAACAGCACACCATAAATGAACACGAACTTGAGGTTGGCGTTGTAATCGAAGCCGAAGAACTCGTGAATCGGCACGCCGCCGTCCTTGGCACGCCGCCCGAACTCCAGGCCGAAGAAGGTCGGCGAAGGCGCCGGCATGCCGTTGGGCCCGCCCGTGAACGACAACCAGTTGTTCAGCACCAGGCGGATGATTTCACCAAAGCCCAGGGTGACGATGGCCAGGTAGTCGCCGTGCATGCGTAATACCGGGAACCCCAGGATGCACCCGGCCAACGCAGCGGCGATGGCCGCAAGCGGCAGTACGCTCCAGAAGCCCAGCCCCAGGTACTGGTAACCCAGCGCCAGGCCATAGGCGCCGATGGCGTAGAACGCCACGTAGCCCAGGTCGAGCAGGCCTGCCAGGCCCACCACGATGTTCAACCCAAGGCCCAGCAAGACGTAGATCAGCCCCAGGATGACCACGGTCAGCAGGTACTTGTTGGCAAAGATGGGGAACACGATGGCGATGATCACCAGCGCCGGGATGATATAGCGCAGGCGCGACTTGTAGTCCGGTGCGTTGACGTGCACGCCCGAGCCACCGCTGTCGAAGCCCTGCAGCATGCGCCGGCCAGCGGCGGTCTGCAGGTACAGGCTGAGCAGAAAGCGCCCCACCATCACCCCGCCAACCAGCCAGGCCACACGGCGCGGCTCGGCGTTGAAACTGTAGCCATCGAGCACCACGCCCACTACCGGGCCAAACACGATCAGCGCCAGCAGCCCTGCGACCAGGGTTTCCAGCAGGCTGCGCTTCAGGTCGAAACCCTTGGTTTCGGAAACAGAGGCAATTTTGGCAACGGACATGATCACACCTTAGCCACGAGTGGGCGACCCAGCAGGCCTTGAGGGCGGAAGATAAGGATGAGCACCAGCAGCGAGAAGCTGAATACGTCCTTGTAGTCCGAGTTGATCAGCCCCGAGAACAGCGATTCGGAAATCCCCAGGATGATGCCGCCAAGCATCGCCCCCGGCAGCGAGCCGATGCCGCCGAGCACGGCGGCGGTAAATGCCTTGATGCCGATGATGAAGCCTGCATAGAAGTCGAAAGTGCCATAGTTCATGGTGATCAGCACACCGGCCAGCGCGGCCATCACCGCCCCGATCACGAATACGTAGGAAATCACCCGGTCGGTGTTGATCCCCAGAATCGACGCCATCTTGCGGTCCTGCTGGGTGGCACGGCACATGCGCCCAAGCTTGGTGTACTTGATGACATAGGTCAGCAGGCCCATGCCGACGAACGCAGCCACCAGGATGAAGATCTTGGTGTAGGTCAATTGTACGAAGCCACTGCCCACATCGACGCGCCAGGCGCCTTCGAGCAACGTAGGTACACCCTGCTGGCGGGCGCCCTGGCTGATCTGCGCATAGTTTTGCAGGATAAGCGAAATGCCGATGGCACTGATCAGCGGTGCCAGGCGGGTGGAGTTACGCAGGGGTTTATAAGCGATGCGCTCGATGGTGAAGCCATACACCCCGGTGACCACGATGGTGAACAACAGCGTGCCCAGCATCAACAGGGGGAAGGATTCGATACCGAAGTAAGCCAGCAATGCCAGGCTGATCGCCGCCAGGTAAGCGGAGATCATGTACACCTCGCCGTGCGCGAAGTTGATCATGCCGATGATGCCATAGACCATTGTGTAGCCGATGGCGATCAGGCCATAGACCGACCCAAGGGTCAGGCCATTGACCAGTTGCTGCAGGAAAATACCATCCATAACGCAATCTCACCTGATGGAGACTGCACGGGCGCCGCCCACGGCGGGCCCGGGTCAAGGCGGCCCTCGCAGTGCAGACCCGTGCAGGTCTACGAATAAAGACAGGTACCGCAGGGGCCCGGGCCCAGGGCGTGTGCACCTGGGCCTTGGGCCGTTGTTATTGTTGTTTTTCCAGCTGGTGGTACTTGCCGTCCTTATCCCACTGGTAGACCACGTAGTCGGACACCGTCAGGTCGCCCTTGCTGTCCCACTTCTTCTCACCCATCACGGTCTGCACCGGGTTGGCTTTCAGCCATTTGGCGGCGTCCTCGCCCTTGTTCGACTTGGCGCCGTTGAACGCCGCTGCCAACGCCTGCAGCGAGGCATAGGCATACAGGGTGTAGCCTTCAGGCTCGGTGCCGGCCTTGCGGAATGCTTCCACCACCGCCTTGCTGTCCGGCAGCAGGCGCGGGTCGGCGCCGAAGGTCATGTACACGCCATCGACGTACTGCGCGCCGCCAGCAGTAGACACCAGCTCGTCGGTGACGATGCCGTCGTCAGACATGAACTTCACGTCCTTCAGGCCCTGCTCGCGCAGTTGCCGAACCAGCGGCCCGGCCTCTGGGTGAAGGCCGCCGAAGTACACCACGTCGGCGCCCACGGAGCGGATCTTGGTGACCACGGCGCTGAAATCTTTTTCGCCACGGGTCAGGCCTTCATACAGCACCGGTTTCACGCCGCGCTTTTCCAGCTGCGCCTTGGTCGCATCGGCCAGGCCTTGGCCGTAGGTGTCCTTGTCGTGCAACACCGCCACCTTCTTGCCCTTGAGCACATCGACGATGTAGTTGCCCGCGACCACGCCCTGCTGGTCGTCCCGGCCGCACATGCGGAACATGGCAGAAAGGCCACGCTCGGTGACCTGCGGGTTGGTCGAGCCGGGGGTGATGGCGATCACGCCTGCTTCGTCATACACCTCCGAAGCCGGGATGGTGTTGGACGAACAGAAATGGCCGACCACGCCAATGACCTTGTCCTGGTCCACCAACCGGTTGGCCACGGCCACGGCCTGCTTGGGTTCGCAGGCATCATCGCCCTTCACCAGCACGATCTTCTCGCCGTTCACGCCACCTGCCGCGTTGATCTTGTCGGCGGCGGCCTGGGCCCCCTTCATGTACTGCTCGCCAAACGCTGCGTTCGCCCCGGTCATCGGGCCCGCGACACCGATCTTCACGTCGGCCTGAACATACGAAGAAACACCCAGTGCCGTGGCGACGGCCAGGGCCAGAAAACCTTTCTTGTAAAACGTCTGCGACATGAGGTGGTGCTCCTGAATTTTTTTAGTTGGCACTACAACGACTCAGCCCTGTCCTCCGAGCAAGGGCCGTGCCATCAGTTTTACATCGCTGTTAAACACTTCGTTTAACAGGCGTGCCAGCCCGGCATGGCCTTTTGTTACTGAGCGTGCAACCGTCTGCGACGCGCAAGGCGCCACCTTCATCCAGCAGCCAGGGCAACTCCACCCTGCCATCATTGCAACCCTGCCCCACACCACCGTGCAACCCGCCTGTAACAAACAACGTCACCGAACTGCACACACGTGGTGCGCCACTGCTACAGCCGGCACCGTTTCAAGGCTGGCCGAAACATCAAAGTGAAAAGGCTGGCACAATGGCCGCCATTCGCCGTTTCTGGAGTCACCCCTGATGAGCGAGAGCGCATTCGCCGAGCGCATCGTGCATAACCTGCTCGACACCGATTTCTACAAACTCACCATGATGCAGGCTGTGTTGCACAACTACCCGGATGCCGACGTGGAATGGGAGTTCCGCTGCCGCAACGGCGAGGACCTGCGCCCGTACCTTGGCGAAATCCGTCAGCAGCTCGAACGGCTCAGCGACCTGACCCTGGATGACGGGCAGTTGGGCTTCCTGGAACGCATCAGCTTTCTGAAGCCGGACTTTCTGCGGTTTCTGCGGTTGTTCCGCTTCAACCTGCGTTACGTCCAACTGGGCATCGAGGACGATCAGCTGTGCCTGCGCCTCAAAGGCCCCTGGCTGCATGTGATTCTGTTCGAAGTTCCGCTGCTGGCCATCATCAGCGAGGTCCGTAACCGCCACCTGCACCCGCACATGCGGCTGTCGGAGGCACGCGACCAGCTCTATCGCAAATTCGACTGGCTCAATGCCAATGCCAGCGGTGACGAGCTGGCCGAGATGCAGGTCGCCGACTTCGGTACCCGCCGGCGTTTTTCCAGCCGCGTGCAACAGGAGGTGGTGCGGGTGCTGCGCGATGACTTCCCGGCCCGCTTCGTGGGCACCAGCAACGTCGACCTAGCCTGGAAGCTGGATATCAAACCCCTGGGCACCATGGCCCACGAATGGATCATGGCCCATCAGCAGCTCGGCCCCCGGCTGATCGATAGCCAGATCGCCGCACTGGACTGCTGGGTGCGGGAGTACCGCGGCTTGCTGGGCATCGCCCTGACCGACTGCGTCACCATGGACGCCTTCCTCGGTGACTTCGACCTGTATTTCGCCAAGCTCTTCGACGGCCTGCGCCATGACTCTGGCGAGCCGGTGGCCTGGGCGGAAAAAGCCATCGCCCACTACCAGCACCTGGGCATCGACCCGATGACCAAGACCTTGGTGTTCTCCGATGGCCTGGACCTGCCCCGGGCGCTGCAAATCTTCCGTGCGCTGCGCGGTCGCATCAACGTAAGCTTTGGTATCGGCACCAACCTGACATGCGACATCCCGGGGGTGGCGCCGATGAGCATCGTGCTCAAGATGACCGACTGCAACGGCGCCCCGGTGGCGAAGATTTCCGACGAGGCGGCCAAGACCCAGTGCCGCGACCCGAATTTCGTCGCCTACTTGCGTCATGTATTCAAAGTCCCCAGCAAGGAGTAACCCATGCAAGCGGTTCAACAGGAAATTGCCCAGGCCCTGAAGGTACAGCCGCCGTTCGCCGACGCCGCTGCCCTGGACGCCGAAGTCGCCCGGCGTGTGGCGTTCATCAAGGGCTGCCTGGCCAACGCCCGCCTCAAGACCCTGGTGCTGGGCATCAGCGGCGGTGTCGATTCACTCACCGCTGCACTGCTCGCCCAGCGCGCCATCAACGAGCTGCGTGCAGAAACCGGCGACAAGGCCTACACCTTCATCGCCGTACGCCTGCCCTACCACGTCCAGCACGATGAACATGACGCCCAGGCCTGCCTGGAAGTGATCAAGGCCGACGAAGTACACACCGTCGACATTGCCCCTGCGGTGAAGGCACTGGCCGCCGAGGTGGTCGAGCTGAAGGCCGGTTCGCCCACCCTGGTGGACTTCGTGGTCGGCAACGTCAAGGCGCGTACGCGCATGGTGGCGCAATACACCATTGCCGGCGCCCGTGCGGGGCTGGTGATCGGTACCGACCACGCCGCCGAAGCGGTAATGGGCTTCTTTACCAAATTTGGTGACGGTGCCTGCGACCTGGCCCCGTTGAGCGGCCTGGTGAAGCGCCAGGTACGGGCGATTGCGCGCAGCTTCGGGGCGCCCGAGTCACTGGTGGAGAAGGTGCCAACGGCTGACCTGGAAGACCTGGAACCGGGCAAGCCGGACGAAGCGTCGCACGGTGTGACATACCAGCAGATCGACGACTTCCTGCAGGGGCAACCCATCGATCAGGCGGCGTTCGACATCATCGTCGCCAACTACCGCAAGACCCAGCACAAGCGCGAGCTGCCGTTTGCGCCGTAACAATGCATTGGGGCCGCAAAGCGGCCCCAATGACACGTACCCACGCGCTTTAGATCACTTGACGACAACCTTGCCCTTCATCATCGAGATGTGGCCAGGGAAGGTGCAGAAGAAGCTGTAGTCACCGCCGGCATCCAGCTTGGAGGTGTCGAACTTGATCTCGGTTTCTTTCTCAGGCGCACCAATCATCTTGGTGTGGGCAATGATCGCGGCGTTGTCGGCCTTGATGTAGTCCTTCTCCAGGCCCTGGCTCATGCCTTCGGTCGCAATGCCCTGCATGTCGGCAGTCTTGCTGATGACCAGGTTATGGCCCATGACGTTCTTCGGCAGGTTGCCGGAGTGCGTCAGTTTTACCGTGAACTCCTTGCAGCTCTTATCGACGGTAATTTCCTTGGTGTTGTACGACATCTGGTCGGTGGAATCGACAGTCACCGAACACTCGGCTGCGAAGACAGAGGCGCTGGCGAGGGTCAGCAGGGATACCGCTACAGCTTTCGCAAACATCATGAATCTCCTTGGCAGGGTTTTATCAATTGCGAGACTGCCTTAAACCGTTCAGCCCCTCGCTGATGTGGGTCAAGGGGGTGTCAATAGGCCAGGCAGTTGAATTGTTCAATGGATTGTATACAACCAATCTAAGGGCACATCATGCCCCTTTATTAGACGATGGGACAACCACTCATTTAGGAGCAATACCAAATGCCCATGTCCAGCCTCATCAACAGCCTGCTCGCCGCTTACGCACACGCAGCCACCGGGGCGATCTGCGAATTCTCGCGCCCGGAATAACAACTGATTGAAGGATTCACAGTGTTGCGGGGCCGCCAGGCGGCCCCGAACGAGGTCGACTAGCGCGGGATGACCGGCTGACGCGGTTTCTTGCCTTTGCCCGCTTTACCACCTTTGCCTGCATCCTTGCGCTCTTTGGCGGCTTGCTGGTTGCGCGCGAATGCTTCGGCCTTGGCCTTTTCTCGCTTGTCCCAAGGCTTGCTGCCATCACTGGCACGCGGCGGCAGGCCGGTGTGCTGGGTCAGCACCTTCTGCTCCTTGGCCACCTTGTGGCTACCTGCAGGCGTGGAGTTCTTGCGCCGAGCACTCTGGTAGGTGTCCGATTGCGGCTGGTGCAGGGGGATCAGCTGGTGCTTGCCCGGGCCGATCAGGTCGGCGCGGCCCATGCGCTCCAGCGCCTCACGCAACATCGGCCAGCCCTTGGGGTCGTGATAGCGCAAGAATGCCTTGTGCAGCCGGCGTTGCTCGTCGCTCTTGACGATATCCACGCCTTCGCTCTTGTAGGTCACCTTGCGCAGCGGGTTCTTGCCCGAATGGTACATGGCCGTGGCCGAGGCCATCGGCGAGGGGTAGAACGCCTGCACCTGGTCGGCGCGGAAGCCGTTGCCCTTGAGCCACAGGGCCAGGTTCATCATGTCTTCATCGGTGGTGCCTGGGTGCGCGGCGATGAAGTACGGGATCAGGTACTGCTCCTTGCCCGCTTCTTTCGAGAACTTCTCGAACATGCGCTTGAAGCGGTCGTAGGTGCCGATACCCGGCTTCATCATCTTGTCCAGCGGGCCACGCTCGGTGTGCTCCGGGGCAATCTTGAGGTAACCGCCCACGTGGTGGGTGACCAGCTCCTTCACGTATTCCGGCGACTCGACCGCCAGGTCGTAGCGCAGGCCCGAGGCAATCAGGATTTTCTTCACACCTGGCAAGGCACGGGCCTTGCGGTACAGCTCGATCAACGAGCTATGGTCGGTGTTGAGGTTCTCGCAAATACCGGGGAACACGCACGACGGCTTGCGGCAGTGCTTCTCGATGTCCGGGCTTTTACAGGCGATGCGGTACATGTTGGCGGTCGGGCCGCCCAGGTCAGACACCACGCCGGTGAAGCCAGGCACCTTGTCGCGCATTTCTTCGATCTCGTGGAGGATCGACTCGTGCGAACGGTTCTGGATGATCCGGCCTTCGTGCTCGGTGATCGAGCAGAAGGTGCAGCCGCCAAAGCAGCCGCGCATGATGTTCACCGAGAAACGGATCATCTCGTAGGCCGGAATGCGCTCCTTGCCGTAGGCAGGGTGCGGCACACGCGCATACGGCATGCCGAACACGTAGTCCATTTCTTCGGTGCTCATGGGGATGGGTGGCGGGTTGAACCACACATCCACTTCGCCGTGTTTTTGCACCAGGGCGCGGGCGTTGCCGGGGTTGGTCTCCAGGTGCAGCACGCGGTTGGCGTGGGCATACAGCACCGGGTCGTTGCGCACTTTCTCGAACGAGGGCAGGCGGATCACCGACTTGTCGCGGGTCATGCGCGGGCTGTCGAGAATCTGCACCACCTTGGCTTCGTTCGGGTCTTCCTGGTCGCCTTTGGCCTGCTCGATGGCGCAGGCCTGGGTGTCCTGCGTATTCACGTAGGGGTTGATGATCTTGTCGACACGGCCCGGGCGGTCGATGCGGGTGGAGTCGATCTCGTACCAGCCTTGCGGGGTATCGCGGCGCACGAACGCGGTGCCACGTACGTCGGTGATGGTGTCGATGCGCTCGCCGCTGGACAGGCGCTGGGCCACTTCGACCACGGCCCGCTCGGCGTTGCCGAACAGCAGGATGTCGGCGCTGGCGTCGATCAGGATCGAGTGCCGGACCTTGTCCTGCCAGTAGTCGTAATGCGCGATACGGCGCAGCGAGGCCTCGATGCCGCCCAGCACGATCGGCACGTGCTTGTAGGCTTCCTTGCAGCGCTGGCTGTACACCAAGCTGGCACGGTCAGGGCGGCTGCCGGCCAACCCGCCCGGGGTGTAGGCGTCATCGGAGCGGATTTTCTTGTCCGCGGTGTAGCGGTTGATCATCGAGTCCATGTTGCCTGCAGCCACCCCGAAGAACAGGTTCGGCTCGCCCAGTTTCATGAAGTCGTCTTTGGACTGCCAGTTCGGCTGGGCAATGATGCCCACACGGAAGCCCTGGGCCTCCAGCAGGCGACCGATGATGGCCATGCCGAACGACGGATGGTCGACGTAGGCGTCCCCGGTCACGATGATGATGTCGCAGGAATCCCAGCCGAGCAGATCCATCTCCTCCCTGCTCATTGGCAGGAAAGGTGCTGGCCCGAAGCATTCGGCCCAGTACTTGGGATAGTCGTAGAGTGGTTTGGCTGCTTGCATGTCAGTGACCGGTTCTGGTGTGCAGGAAAATCGCGGGCGCGAAATATAGCACAAATTTTAACCAAGTCCGACTGGAATCGTAGGGGATAGGTGGGTTGCGCGACAGTTGGTGTAAAGGCCTACGGGTACCCGCCGCGATGATGGCTTCGCTTGTCAGATCGAGCGCCGCCCTCGCGGCGCTTGAACTCAACAACACTGAAACTCCCAAGGCGAACGCCTGGTCGAGCCTTACTCGTCGTCGTCGAAGTTATACATCCCCGGCGCCAGGTTCTCGAAGCGGGTGTATTTACCAATAAACGCCAGCCGCACAAAACCAATCGGCCCGTTACGCTGTTTACCGATGATGATTTCCGCCACGCCCTTGTGTTCGGTTTCGGGGTGGTACACCTCGTCACGGTAGACGAACATGATCACGTCGGCGTCCTGCTCGATTGCACCGGATTCACGCAAGTCGGAGTTCACCGGGCGCTTGTTCGGGCGCTGCTCCAGGGATCGGTTCAGCTGGGAGAGCGCGATGACCGGGCAGTTGAACTCCTTCGCCAGCGCTTTCAGCGAGCGGGAAATCTCGGAAATTTCATTGGTACGGTTATCACCGGCCGACCCCGGGATCTGCATCAGCTGCAGGTAGTCGACCATGATCAGGGCAATTTCGCCGTGTTCGCGGGCCAGGCGCCGGGTACGCGCACGCATCTCCGATGGGCTGATGCCGGCGGTATCGTCGATGAACAGCTTGCGGTCGTTGAGCAGGTTCACAGCCGAGGTCAGGCGCGGCCAGTCGTCATCGTCCAGTTGCCCGGAACGCACCTTGGTCTGGTCGATACGGCCCAGCGACGACAGCATACGCATGACCAGCGATTCGCCTGGCATCTCCAGCGAGAACACCAGCACTGCCTTGTCGGTACGCAGCACCGCGTTTTCAACCAGGTTCATGGCGAAGGTGGTTTTACCCATGGAGGGTCGACCCGCAACGATGACCAGGTCGGCCGGCTGCAGGCCGCTGGTTTTCCCGTCCAGGTCGGTAAAGCCGGTGGATACCCCGGTGATATCGCTGTCGGAGTTGAACAGTGTATCGATACGGTCGATGGCCTTGGTCAACAGCTCGTTGACCCCCACCGGGCCACCGGTCTTGGGCCGCGCCTCGGCGATCTGGAAGATCTGCCGCTCGGCATCGTCGAGAATTTCCGCGGCATCGCGCCCCTGCGGGTTGAACGCGTTGTCGGCGATGTCGGTACTGATGCTGATCAGCTGGCGCAGCGTGGCCCGCTCGCGAATGATCGCGGCGTACGCCTTGATGTTGGCCACCGACGGCGTGTTCTTGGCCAGTTCGGCGAGGTACGCCAAGCCACCCACCTGCGTGGACAGGCCTTCCTTGTCCAGCTGCTCGTGCAGGGTCACCACGTCGAATGGCTGGTTGGCGTCGGCCAACTTGTGCACGGCACGGAAGATCAAACGGTGGTCATGCCGATAGAAGTCACCATCCGACACCTGGTCCAGCACACGCTCCCAGGCATTGTTATCCAGCATCAGGCCACCGAGCACGGCCTGTTCGGCCTCGATGGAATGCGGCGGCACCTTCAGGGCTGCGGTTTGCAGGTCAAGCTGTTCGGAGGAAGTGATCTCGTTCATGTCCACGGAAGAATTCTGGAGGATTAGAAACACAAAGGGCACGGCCTGTCGAAGACAGGACCGTGCCCGATGTTAACCGGCTGACACCTGACGGGCCAGCCGGTCAGCGCAGCTTAGGCAGCTACGACGACCACACGTACGGTGGCTTCAACGTCGCTGTGCAGGTGCACGGCTACGTCGTATTCGCCAACCTGACGGATGGTGCCGTTCGGCAGACGCACTTCAGCTTTGGCCACTTCAACGCCAGAGGCGGTCAGGGCGTCAGCGATGTCGTGGGTGCCGATCGAACCGAACAGCTTGCCTTCGTCGCCAGCGGTGGCAGTGATGGTCACTTCCAGCTCGGCCAGTTGGGCAGCGCGGCTTTCAGCCGAAGCTTTCTTGTCAGCGGCTGCTTTTTCCAGCTCGGCGCGACGCTCTTCGAACGCAGCCAGGTTGGCGGCGGTCGCAGCGGTGGCCTTGCCGAATGGCAGCAGGTAGTTACGGCCGTAGCCAGCCTTAACATTTACTTTGTCGCCCAGGTTACCCAGGTTGGCGACTTTTTCCAGCAGGATCAGTTCCATTTGGTAAAACCTCTTAACTTTTAACCTTCACCGTTCGCGGAGTCATTCCCCTTGGGGGACTTGCGACCGCGAAAATCAATCAGGCTGTCGACAATGGCCAAAACCACCAGCAACGGATAAATCAGCTGCATGATCAGCGGCAACGTCACGTACATCCCCACCAGCCAGAAACCAGCCAGTCGGCCCTGTGCCACGAGCCCATGCATCAACGCGATGCCGGCCAGCACCAGTACCAGGCTCGAAGCCGATGCCAGGATGATGAACTGCGGCCCGATGAACGGAGCCACCACCATCACTGCCACCAAGACCGCCATGGTCTGTTTCGGCAACTTCAGTGCGCGAAATTCGCGACCGAAGCCTCCAGGGTTGTACAACGCTGCCTGCCAATAACGCGCCAGCACCAAAGCCAGCACGCAGAACAATTGCACCGTCACGGCTGTGGAAGCGACCAGCACAGGGCGGATCGTTTCGCCGGAGAGCACCGGTTGCCCCTCGACCTGCGGCATGGCGTCGGAAAACGCCTTGGCCAGCGCATCGAAGGTCGGGGCCAGCGCCAGATCGAGCACGTGGCTGAAAACCACGGCGAACACGGCGCTGACCACCAGAACCCGGCTCCAGGAATGCTCGGCACGCAACATGGCGGCCAAGGCCAGGGCACCGGCGATCACCATGAAGGTGATCGGATCGCCCATGACCCACACGGCCAGCCCGGCGAGCAAGCCGCCGGCGATGACCGTTGTAGCATCCTTGAAACCCCGCCGCAGCAGCACAAGGCTGCCGGCAGCGGCACTCAACCAGAACAGCAGCGGCAGTACCGCGCTGATGACCACCACGAGGGTGGCCTGCACACGACCGCGCATGATGAAACTCGCTAACGCTCGCATGCTAATCCCTTACTGCTTGTCGACGACCCGGTCTCAGCGGCCGTGGCTGTCGGTGTAGGGCAGCAGGGCCAGGAAGCGGGCGCGCTTGATAGCGGTAGCCAGCTGACGCTGATAACGAGCTTTGGTACCGGTGATACGGCTTGGAACGATCTTGCCGGTTTCGGATACGTAAGCTTTCAGGGTGTTGAGATCTTTGAAGTCGATCTCTTTCACGTCTTCAGCAGTGAAGCGGCAGAATTTACGACGACGGAAGAAACGTGCCATTTAATAGGCTCCTCTAAAGGTCCGTGGATTACTCGTCAGCGTTATCGCTGGAGTCGCTGTCATTGCTGTCGTCGCCATCGGCGGACTCGGCATGCTCAGGACGCTCGCGACGCTCACGGCGCTCGCTGCGGTTTTCTTCAGCCTTCAGCATCTCGGACTGACCGGTAACGGCTTCGTCACGACGGATGACCAGGTTACGGATAACGGCATCGTTGTAGCGGAAGTTGTCTTCCAGCTCGGCCAGGGCCTTGCCAGTGCACTCAACGTTCAGCATCACGTAGTGAGCCTTGTGAACATTGTTGATTGCGTAGGCCAGTTGACGACGGCCCCAGTCTTCCAGGCGGTGGATCTTGCCACCATCTTCTTCGATCAGCTTGGTGTAACGCTCAACCATGCCGCCGACTTGCTCGCTCTGGTCCGGGTGAACCAGGAAGATGATTTCGTAATGACGCATGAATGCTCCTTACGGGTTAGTAGTCTGCCAGCGAATCTGGTCAGACAAGGAGTGAATGACACTGTATGTCTTGCACGGTGGGGAGGCACATGCGCGCCTGCCAGGTCGGCAAGGGGCGCAATTGTAGAGAAGGCCGCGCGTACAAGCAAGGTGATTGGTGATTATTTGAACAGCCAGGCGTGAGCTGCGATGAGATAGGGGCTGGGAGCTCACGCTCCGACACCGAACGCTGGCTTGTTCGCTTGAGCGACGACGTCGCCGTCCACTCTCCGTCCGCCTGCCGGGAAACTGGCCCATCCTGGTGAGCGGACCAGTACCTCGATCCTGTACAGCTAGGAAGCTCAGCACCCCGCCAGCTCATAGGCCGAGCGAAAGGGTATAAAAGCCCTGAGATGCCAAGCCCCACCCACTGCGCTTGAGCCCCTCAGGCAAAGGATTCAAGTTTTGAAACTGAGGAATGGAAAAGTCACCTCGGTAATCCCCGCCATAGCAGCGCCTGGTCCCCGTCCCTGAAAGGCATAACTGCCCCATGCTAGGCACATACCCACGCACTTTCATCGACATATAATAATTGTTGGCTTGACGAGGGCATTTCGACCTGTCGATCCACGTTTTCTCGGCCCCAGGCAGTACATAGAGCGAGCAGGCCTCACCGGTGTATGAATGCCCCCTGAAGAGTTCAACGTGCAGCGAATCATTCGGAGGGGGTGGCGCAGGCCCAAAGCGGACGAACGATTCGCCTGCATCTGCAGTATTTACGACATTCTTGACGTGAAGAATATTCTCGTGCCAATCAAAATACAGGGCAAGGTAGGACCGGTCGAGCAGCGCCCCCGTTTGAAAAACAGGCACTTTCCCAATCGTCGTCTTACGGCCAATTTGAGTATGATAGTGCCCCGCAAACACTGCGATCACCCCCGTCTCTTCCAGGAGGGCCCTGAACGCACCGGTCTGCACTTGCGGATCCTTCCAACCTGTTCGTTTATGCAAATTTACAATACTGACCTGACCTCGGCGTTTGGCATCGCGCAAATCTGCACTTAGCCAATTCATGGAATTCTGGATCTCGAAATAAATGGGATAATCAAGCGTGCCACCCTCAAACTGTCTTGTGTACGTGGGTTCGAGATTCAACTGCACGATGTGCAACTTCCCCACATCGACTGAGTACGAGAGGGACCCGGTATGTTTCGAGGGGGCTCCGCCGCCAGAGGTGAACCTGTGATCGAAATTGACCCCCCGGGATTTACTCTGGATTATCTCAACCCACGCAATATGGTCACACACCGCATCGCGAGCACACCCGTTATTGGTGCAATCATCTACATTTTGATCGTAATCATGGTTACCCAGTCCAGGCAAAATCAAGGGCCCTGGCTTCAAGGAGGGGGCCATTTTGAAGCGGCCCTGCACCGCGCTTCGCTCCTTACCATGCCCGAAGTCAGTTATATCGCCATTGATGATAAGGGGAACATACGCATCCCCCTGCCGCTGGATGCGTAAACTGGCCATGTAGCTTTCACCCAACACCGCCTTCCATTTTGTTTCATCCCTGGATTCATCATAGGGATTTCGGCTAGTGACTACACGAAACGCTTGGGGATCTGATGCGATGATTACTTTTTGCAACTGACCCGGGACTGGCGTCTGCCAGTCACCGGCTATGTAGGAGGCATAGTTGTCAGTGCTCGTTTGCGGACAACCACTTACCCCGCCTAACGGCTCAGTACTTGCGCCGGCCGCAACAGCCTGACCAGGTACCAGCGCAGAGAGCAACGACACTGTACAAAACATTTTCCACGTGTTCGAAACCCGCATGATGCAAATCTCCCATTTACCCCCAACGGCCCTTACCCGAAAGCAAACAGTGGCGACTAGATAGACGCATGGGTAATTAGTACAAGCAGATGGAGCGCCCCTCAACTGGCAGAACTGCCAGGTGTAAACGAAGGATGTTTGCAACCATGCAGCTATAATCGGACACAGGCGGCACTGCCACTCAGCCCACTAATGAAGGCACTCGGTAACACGCGACTGGCGTTGAAGACCAAGTGCCTTACATGTGGAGAATGGAGACAAGCAAGAGCGGACAGGAAGTATCAGCGCTTGGCCTGGCGCTGACGCACGGCTTCGAACAGGCAAACCCCGGTGGCCACCGACACATTCAGGCTGCTGACACTGCCGCCCATCGGCAACTTGACCAGGAAATCACAATGCTCACGGGTCAGGCGGCGCATGCCCCTGCCCTCTGCGCCCATGATCATCACCAGCGGGCCGGTCAGGTCCTGCTGGTAGATCTCCTGCTCAGCCTCACCGGCGGTACCCACGACCCACAAACCGCGTTGCTGCAGTTTCTCGAGCGTGCGTGCCAAATTGGTTACAGCTACCAGCGGGATCACCTCTGCGGCTCCGCAGGCCACCTTGCGCACCACGGGCGTCAGGGTGGCGGACTTGTCCTTGGGCACCACCACCGCCGTCGCACCGGCCGCATCGGCAGTGCGCAGGCAGGCGCCCAGGTTGTGCGGGTCGGTCACGCCATCGAGCACCAGGATCAGCGGCGGGGTTTCGGTGCGCTCGAGCAACTCTTCGAGCATCAACTCACCCCACACCTGGCTAGGGCTCACCTCGGCGACCACGCCCTGGTGAACGCCCTCGACCCAGGCATCAAGTTCGCGGCGCTCGGCCTGGCCGACCGCCACGCGGTTGTCGGCAGCCAGCGCCAGCAAGGCCTGCAGGCGCGGCTCGCTGCGCCCTTCCGACAGCCAGATCTGCTTGACCCGTTTCGGATGGTGCTGCAGCAATGCCTGCACGGCATGCACGCCGTAGATTTTTTCCAGCTGACTCATGACTTGCTCTTGCTCTTGCGTTGGGTACCGGACTTCGACGGGCCTTTACGGTGCTTGGTGGGCTTGCCGGTGGCCTTGCTGCCCTTGTCGGACTTGCCACTGGCACTACCGCCGCTGCGGGCCTCGGTCATCAACGCCTTTTTCATTTCGCGGCTTTTGCGCACTTCGCTGTTGCGCTGCACGGCGTCCTTGGGGAAGTACGCTTCGGCGGTTTCGCTCTTGCGGCTGCGCGGCTTCGGCGTGGCCTTGGCTTCCACCGGTTGCGCCTGCTCGGCCGGGGCGCCGGCAGGGACTGCGCCACGCTGCTTGCGGCCAATCGGCGCGGCCAGGGTCTTGTCGGCCACCTCGAAGTCGATCTTGCGCTCGTCCAGGTCGACGCGCATGACCTTCACCTCGATGGTGTCACCCAGGCGGAAGCTGCGGCCAGTGCGCTCGCCGGACAGGCGGTGGTGCACAGGGTCGAAGTGGTAGTAGTCGCCCGGCAGGGCGCTGACGTGCACCAGCCCTTCCACATAGATGTCAGTCAGCTCGACGAACAGGCCAAAGCCCGTCACCGCCGTGATTACACCCGGGAAGGTTTCGCCCACACGGTCCTTCATGAACTCGCACTTGAGCCAGTTGACCACGTCACGGGTCGCTTCATCGGCCCGGCGTTCGGTCATCGAGCACTGCTCACCCAACTGCTCGAGGGTGTTCTCGTCGTACGGGTAAATGCGGGCTTTGGGGATGCTCATGGCGCCGGCACGCTTGACGTGCGGGGTATCCACCTTGGAGCGGATGATGCTGCGGATGGCGCGGTGCACCAACAGGTCGGGGTAACGGCGAATCGGCGAGGTGAAGTGGGTGTACGCCTCGTAGTTCAGGCCGAAGTGGCCGTTGTTGTCGGTGCTGTACACCGCCTGGCTCAACGAGCGCAGCATCACCGTCTGGATCAGGTGGAAGTCCGGGCGCTCGGCAATGCTCGCCAGCAGGGCCTGGTAATCCTTCGGCGACGGGTCCTTGCCCTTGTGCAGCGACAGGCCCAGCTCGCCCAGGAAGGCGCGCAGTTTTTCCAGCCGCTCCGGCGGCGGGCCGTCGTGCACGCGGTACAGGGCCGGTACGCCGTGCTTCTGCAGGAACTCGGCAGTGGCCACGTTGGCAGCCAGCATGCACTCTTCGATCAGCTTGTGCGCATCGTTACGCACAGTGGGGCGAATTTCCGCGATTTTGCGTTCTTCGCCGAAGATGATGCGGGTTTCCTGGGTTTCGAAGTCGATGGCACCGCGGGTATGGCGGGCATCCAGAAGCACCTTGTACAGGTTGTAGAGGTTCTTCAGGTCTGGCACGACCGCCTTGTATTCCTCGCGCAGGGCTTTGCCTTCACGGGTGCGGGAATGCTCGAGCATGCTGCTGACCTTGTTGTAGGTCAGGCGGGCATGGGAATGGATCACCCCTTCATAGAACTGGTAGTCGACCATCTGCCCAGCCTTGTTCATGGTCATTTCGCACACCATGGCCAAGCGATCGACATGCGGGTTCAGCGAGCAGAGGCCGTTGGACAGCTCCTCCGGCAGCATCGGCACCACACGCTCCGGGAAGTACACCGAGTTACCCCGCTGCTGGGCTTCCACATCCAGGGCCGAACCCAGGCGAACGTAACTGGAGACGTCAGCGATGGCCACGTACAGGCGCCAGCCACCGGAGAACATGCGCAGCTTGCCCAGCGGCTCGCAATACACGGCATCGTCGAAGTCGCGGGCATCTTCGCCGTCGATGGTGACGAACGGCAGATGGCGCAGGTCAACGCGCTTCTCCTTGTCCTTCTCCTCGACTTCGGAGCGGAACTTGCGCGCTTCCTTGATCACGTCCTGGGGCCATACGTGGGGGATATCGTAGCTGCGCAGGGCAACGTCGATTTCCATGCCTGGGGCCATGTAGTTACCGATGACCTCCACCACGTCGCCTTGCGGCTGGAAGCGCGGGGTTGGCCAGTGGGTGATCTTGATCTCGACGAACTGGCCGATTTTTGCCCCGCCATTACGCCCCGCCGTTACCAGCACTTCCTGCTGGATCTTGGGGTTGTCGGGGGTCACGTAGCCGATGCCGCCTTCTTCGAAATAGCGGCCCACCACGCTTTCGTGGCCTCGGGAAATGACTTCGACCAGCACGCCTTCGCGCCGGCCGCGGCGGTCGACGCCCGAGACACGGGCAAGGCCGCGGTCGCCGTCGAACACCAGGCGCATCTGCGAGGGGCTGAGGAACAGGTCTTCGCTACCGTCATCGGGGATGAGGAAGCCGAAGCCATCGCGGTGGCCGGACACGCGGCCGCAGATCAAGTCCAGCTTGTCCACCGGGGCATAAGTGCCGCGCCGGGTATAGATAAGCTGGCCATCGCGCTCCATGGCCCGCAGGCGCCGACGCAGGGCTTCGATCTGGTCTTCTTCGTGCAGACCGAACTCTGCCGCCAGCTCCTCGCGTGCGGCCGGTTCGCCACGGTCGGCGAGGCGCTGCAGGATCAGCTCACGGCTGGGAATGGGGTTGTCGTATTTTTCCGCTTCGCGAGCGGCCTCGGGATCGAGGGATTGCCAATCGGCCATCAGAAGGGGTTCACCTTGGGGTATATAGATAGGAATTCTGGCATAGGCGTATTGAAACCGGAAATGTCAGCCTTGGACAGCCCCAGTGGCGTGTCCGGCGAACGGGAATAGGCTCGTGAAATCAACAAGTTGAATTTTTTGAGATTTTTTTTGATCGGGGGCTTTACAGCCCTCGGAGGCATCCGTATAGTGCGCACCACAACGACGGACAACCCCGCAGTTGTAGTAGAGATGAACGGCGCTGTAAAGCATCTTTTATCTCGAATGTGTGCCCAGGTGGCGGAATTGGTAGACGCGCTGGTTTCAGGTATCAGTGACTTAACGGTCGTGGAAGTTCGAGTCTTCTCCTGGGCACCAAGATTTTCAAGTAATAGATGACCAAGGATCTGTTACTACTGTGTGAAGCGAACAATAATCGCCTTCACCAGACGATGTAAAGCTTTGCCCAGGTGGCGGAATTGGTAGACGCGCTGGTTTCAGGTATCAGTGACTTAACGGTCGTGGAAGTTCGAGTCTTCTCCTGGGCACCATACAAAAACCCACTAGCTTGCTAGTGGGTTTTTTCTTGCCTGCTGGTTTTGTAATGTCCAGCCGGATTTGCAATACAGAATCATTCTCATCTAGCATCTGGCTTTCTCTCATGGAGCGAGCCTGCAATGAGCATGGACCTGACTACCCCTCACCCGCTTCAAGCCTGCTGGGACCTGCAACTGGCAGGCCTGGCCGCCGACGCCCTGCGCACGGCACTCACGGTTGAACTGTTCGATCACCTGCAGCACTTCACTGCCCCCGCGCAATTGGCCAAGGCGCTGGATCTTGAGCCCTTCAACACGGGCTACCTGCTGGAAATGCTCTGGGCCCAAGGGCTGCTGGAGCGTGATGAGCAAGGCAACCAGTACCGCAATGGCGATACAGCCCGCCGTTACCTGAGCCGCAGCGCCGATGATTACTGCGGTGACGCCCTACTGTTTCGACACCAGGTACTGCGCCAGGCAGGCGCTCCCCTGGAGCAGGCGCTACGTAACGGCCTGCCGCCGGCTGCAGCGCCCGGCCCAGAGATGGCCCGCCGCTGGGCAGAGGCAGCACGGGTGCAGATCGCCCAGGAGCAGCAAGCGGTGACAGCCGACGTTGCGTGCCAGTTGGTCGACCGGCTGCCGCACGCCACGCGCCTGAAACACATGCTGGACCTGGGCGGCGGGCCAGGCCTGGTTGCCATCGCCCTCGCTGAACGGTTCACGGCATTGCAGGGCACGGTGTTCGACTTCGCCGAAACCGCCGCCGTTGCCCAGGACAATATTCTGCGCGCCGGGCTGGAGAAGCGCCTGAATATCATTGGTGGTGATCTGGACCATGACGGGTTTGGCAGTGGCTATGACCTGATCTGGTGCTCGTCGGTGTTCCACTTCGCCCGTGACCTCGATGGGCTGATACGCCGACTTCATACGGCGCTCAACCCCGGCGGTGTGCTGATGTGCTGCCACGCCGAAGTGCCACGCAACCGGCACACGGCAGCGCGGGTACTGCCTTATTACCTGCATATGCGCATGCAAGGGCGGCATGTATTGCCAGCCGGCGAACTGGCGCAGCGGCTGCGCAATGCCGGGTTCGTGGATGTTCGCCAGGAGGATGGCCTGAGGTACCCGGTGGCGCCGGTGACGGCAGTGGTTGCCTGTAAGTGATGGCGGCACCCAACCATGAATTTCTTCTCACGTGGCCACTTGAGAAACGATTTCGTTTACCATTGTTTCCAAATATGTAGCCGTAAGCGAGGAAGTACCCGCATGACGATCCGCCCGCAACCGCTGATGCGCACCCTGGCTGCCGCCGTGCTGAGCCTGGTCATCGGCGCTCCGGCCGCCATGGCAGACGCCCCGGTCACCCTGACCATGTACAACGGTCAGCACAAGGAAATCGGCGAAGCCATCGCCAAGGCCTACGAGGCCAAGACCGGCATCCATATCAATATTCGCAAAGGCAGCAGTAACCAGCTGGCCAGCCAGATCATCGAGGAAGGCGACCGCTCGCCCGCCGACATCATCTACACCGAAGAGTCGCCGCCGCTGAACAACCTGGGCGAACTGGGCCTGCTGGCCAAGATCGACGACGCTACCCTGAACATGCTGCCCAAGGAATATGTGGCCGCCAACGGCAGCTGGATGGGCGTTACCGCCCGTACCCGTGTGGTGGTGTTCAACCCTAAGAAGATCGACGAGAAAGACCTGCCCACCACGGTAATGGACTTTGCCGACCCTGAATGGGACGGGCGCGTCGGCTTCGTGCCGACCAGCGGTGCATTCCAGGAGCAGGCCGTGGCCATCCTCAAGATGCATGGCCGCGAGGCCACCGAAGAATGGCTCACGGGCCTGAAAGCATTCGGCAAGACCTACACCAACAACATGGTGGCGCTGAAAGCCGTTGAAAAAGGTGAAGTGGCTGCGGTGCTGGTGAACAACTACTACTGGTACGCCCTGGAGCGCGAGCGCGGCAAGCTCGACTCCAAGCTGTACTACCTGGCCGATGGCGATGCCGGCAACCTGGTGACCATCTCTGGTGCTGCGGCCGTGAAGGCCAGCAAACACCCCAAGGAGGCCCAGGCCCTGCTGAACTGGATGGCCAGCGAAGAAGGCCAGCGGGTGATCACCCAGACCACCGCCGAGTACCCACTGCACAAAGGCATGGTGTCTGACCGCGGCCTCAAGCCGTTCGAAGACCTGCGCCCACCTAAGATATCGCCAGCCGACCTGGGCAACGCAGAGGAAGCGATTGAACTCGAACGTGAGGTCGGCCTGCTCTGATGACTGCCGCCTTGACCCAGCCGGCGCCGGTACGCTTCGTGCCGCGCCGCAAGCGCCCCTCTGTCTGGGTGGTGCTGCCCGTACTGTTCCTGGTCGCCATGAGCCTGCTGCCCTTGCTCTACGTGGCCATCAAGGCCTGGGAAGCCGGCTGGCGAGAGGCGCTGCACCTGCTGTGGCGGCCCTTCGTATGGGGGTTGATGCGCAACACCCTGCTGTTGATGGTGGGGGTAACGCTGACCTGCATGGTGGTGGGCCTGGCGCTGGCCTGGCTGCTCGAGCGCAGCAACCTGCGCGGTCGCAGGCTTTGGGGGGTAGTGCTGTGCCTGCCCTTTGCGGTGCCATCCTTTGTCAGCAGCTTCACCTGGGTATCGCTGAGCTCGGACTTCGAAGGCCTGGGCGGGGCGATCCTGGTAATGGCCCTGTCAAAGTACCCCTTGGTGTTCTTGCCCGTGGCAGCCACCCTGCGCAACCTCGACACCTCCCTGGAAGAGTCGGCGCGTACCCTGGGCTGCAGCCGCTGGGGGGTGTACCTCAAGGTCACCCTGCCACTGCTTTGGCCGTCGATGCTCGGTGGCGCACTGCTGATTGCCTTGCACATGCTGGTGGAATTCGGCGCCCTTTCGATCCTCGGTTTGCAGACCTTCACCACGGCGATTTACCAACAGTTCGAACTGGAGTTCAGCAACGCCAATGCCGCCATGCTGTCCGCCGTGCTGCTGGCAATGTGCCTGGTGATGCTGTGGCTGGAACTGCGTGTACGCGGCAAGGCTCGCCATGTGCGCATCGGCCAGGGCGTGGCGCGCCGGGCGCAACCTGTTCGGCTGGGCGGTTGGGCACTGCCCGCGCAGTTGTTCTGCCTGGGCCTGGCGGTACTGGGCAGCGGCATCCCATTGGCGATGCTCGGTTACTGGTTGAGTGTGGGTTCGTCGGCCGCCTTTCCGGTAGCAGCCATCTCCAAGGCCCTGTTCACATCGCTTTCGGTATCGCTGGGCGGCGCAGGCTTCTGCGTACTGCTGGCTTTGCCGATCAGCTTCCTGGTGGTGCGCTACAAAGGCCGCCTGGCCATCTGGGCAGAGCGCCTGCCGTACCTGCTGCACGCCCTGCCCGGGCTGGTGATCGCCCTGACGCTGGTGTTCTTCGCTCTGCACTACGTGCCGGCGCTGTACCAGACGTCGGCACTGTTGCTGCTGGCCTATGCGCTGCTGTTCCTGCCGTTGGCCCAGTCACCCGTACGCACCGCGCTGAACAAGGCCTCGCCGACGCTTGAAGAGGCCGCCAGAACGCTGGGCGCGAGCAGCTTCACGGCATTTTGCAGGGTCACGTTGCCGATCATCTTCCCCGCCATGGCGGCCGCCTTTGCCCTGGTGTTCCTGGATGCCATGAAGGAACTGACCGCCACATTGCTGCTAAGCCCGACCGGCATGACTACCCTGGCCACCGAGGTTTGGGCGCACACGGCCAATGTCGAGTTCGCGGCAGCGGCGCCGTATGCGGCGCTGCTGATTGTGGTGTCGGGGTTGCCGGTGTATTTGCTGACTACGCGGATGTATCTGAACAAGGCCTGACCAGCGCACAACGTCAGGCATAGCGCGGCGCGCTCCCACAGTGATTGCGCCAGCTTTGAGACCTTGTGGAAGACAGCTTCATCTACAAGGATTGCGCAATTTTTCTGACTAGCAGTGTGGGTGCCTCTATGGGAGCCTGATTCTGCTGTCTGTCTCGTTGGTGACCTTCTTCGTCTGGTACTTCAGCCGCCAACGCCCCGCAGCCCTGCTGCGACGCCAAGGCCAGTTGGGCGCTTCCGCCTGATCATGCGCTTTCGCCGGTGAACCCCCATCCTGTGGGAGCGGGCTCACCCGCGATGCAGGCAGCGCGGTGCATGGCACCGGCTTCGCCGGTGTTCGCGGGTAAACCCGCTCCCACAGTGATGGACTGCCCCACAAAAGTTGGACAGTTTCAGCTAGCAGCCTTGAGGCCATGAGTCCTGTATCCCACAGGGGTGGCGTGGGTGCCTGGGATAGCTCAGGCACGGAACTGGCCCAAGCTTGCCCGCAACTGCGCCGCCAGGTCATCCAGTACCTTGCTGCTGGCGGTGGTCTGCATCACCACCTCGGCCGAGCGCTCGGCCTGGACGTGGATGGTTTCGACCCGCCCCCGCACCGCCTGGGCCCCACTCGCCTGTTGCTCAGCCGCACGGGTGGCCAAACCGATGGCCGCGTGCACCTGCTCCACCGCCGCCTGTACCGACTGCTGACGGCGCTCGTTGTCACGCAGCACCAGCAACCCTTCATTGGCCTTCACCCCCGCTTGGCTGATAGTGGCGACGGCTTCCTTGGCACCCTTCTGCAGGGCGGCGATATGTGCCTGGATGTCCCCGGTAGAGCTCTGGGTCTTGCTCGCCAGGGCACGCACCTCGTCAGCGACCACGGCGAAGCCCCGGCCCGTTTCACCGGCACGCGCGGCTTCGATGGCGGCGTTCAAGGCCAACAGGTTGGTCTGCTCGGCGATGCCATGGATCACCGTCAGCACCACCTCGATCTGCTCGCTCTGCTTGGCCAGCCTTTCGATTACCTGGGAGCCCGCATCCACCTGGCCAGCCAGGTTCTCGATCAGGCCGGCCAACTGGGTAGAAGTGCGGGTGTTTTCATCGGTCGCCTGGCGGATATCCACCACCTGCTGCAGCGCGGCCTGCATCGCATGGCTTTCGGCCTGGGCCTCGTCGGCCATGCTCGACAAGTCGCGCAGGCTGGCAGCCACTTCATCACGCTGCAGCGCGGCAGCCGCATCGGCGCCGGCGTTACGCTGGGCCATGGCGCCGATCTCCACCCCGGTGCGCTGGGCCACCTCACCGGCCTCGCGAACGATGGGCTGCAACTTGTCGACAAAACGGTTCACGGCCGAGGCCATGTCGCCGATCTCGTCACGGCTGTCCATACGCACCCGCTTGGTCAGGTCGCCTTCACCGGCTGCCAGGTCGTCGAGCGCCGCAATCAGCAGGCGCAGCTTGCTCACTACCCGCCGGCCCAGCACCACGGCCACCACCAGCAACACCCCCAGCCCTACCATTACCAGGCCCAGGCCAATGCGCCAGCGCAGCTCGCCTGCTGCATCACGAACCGTCTGTGCGGTATTGGCCTGCATCGCGGCGGCGCTGCCTTGCGCCTTTTCCAGGCGCTCACGCAAGGTCTTGCCGCTGTCGGCGGCAGCGCCCACCAGGCTGTCGCCCACCAGCTGCTCGCCACTGGCAATCAGGGCAGCGAAACGTTGGTCGAGGGCCGCCAGCTGCTGGTCGATGCCCGCTGTCGACACCCCCATCAGTACCTTGCCGATCTCCGCACCATTGGGGTTGATGGGTGCCTCCACGACATACACAGCCGGGTCGCGGCGGGCCGCCTCGATGACCTTGTCCAGCGCACGCTCACCCTGCCCCTTTTCCATCAGGGCCTGGTTGATGGGGTTTTGCCGGTTCAGGTAGCGGGTCAGGTGCTGGCCCTGGGCGTCGTCGTAGATGACGAACAGCACGTTGGGGTTGCGCTGGGCACGCCGGGCGAAATCGGAAAGCACCGGTACATCGTTGTCCCAGATGGCCCGGGGCGCCACCGAAGCCAGCAGTTCGGCCATATCGTTGGCCGATTCCTTCAGGCTTTTTTCGAGGGTGGCGCGCAGTTGCTGCTGTTCGGCCTGCAGGCGCTCCGAAAGGCCTGCACTCAAGCGCTGGCGGGTACTGCTGGACAACCCGTCAAGGCCGGCGCGCACATCTTGCCCGGCCTGCTCCAGGTCGCCAGTGAGTTGCTGGCTGTCCTGGCCCAGCCGCTCGCTCAGGTCGGCCTCAAGGGCAGTGACTGTGCTTCGCGTGAGGGCAACAGCCACCAGTACCTGCACCAAAAGGGCGATACCCAGGGCCACAAAGACAGGCCGCAAGAGGCGGCTTCGTAACAGTGAGAGGATGGCAGACACGGTGTAACCCTCGTGTTTTCTGGCGCCACTATTTTGATGGCATCGACAGATATTTCTTACAGCAAGGGTTGTGCCGGGGCAGCGGGGATAAGCGCCAAGGTTGAGCAATCTGCGAGAGGGGGAGACGGTTGCCCGCAACAGGCATTGCACAATGTAAAACGCCGCGCCCCCTTGCAGGGACGCGGCGTCAGGTCAACCTGGCAGGCCGATCAGGCGAACGGATGGCGCAACACGATGGTTTCGTTGCGGTCCGGGCCGGTGGAGATGATGTCGATCGGCGCGCCAATCAGCTCCTCAATGCGGGTGATGTAGGCACGCGCATTGGCGGGCAGTTCTTCCAGGGTCTTGGCACCCAGGGTCGACTCGCTCCAGCCCGGCAGTTGCTCGTACACCGGCTGCAGGCCGATGTAGCTGTCGGCGTCGGTCGGTGCTTCGATCACTTCGCCGTTGGCATCCTTGTAACCTACGCAGATGCTGATGGTGTCCAGGCCGTCGAGCACGTCCAGCTTGGTCAGGCAGATGCCCGAGATGCTGTTGACGTCGATGGCGCGGCGCAGGATGACGGCGTCGAACCAGCCACAACGGCGGGCACGGCCAGTAGTGGAGCCAAACTCATGGCCACGCTTGGCCAGGGTAGCGCCAGTTTCATCGAACAGTTCGGTCGGGAACGGGCCAGAGCCCACGCGCGTGGTGTAGGCCTTGGTGATACCGAGGATGTAGTCCAGGTACATCGGGCCAACGCCGGAGCCGGTGGAAATACCGCCAGCGGTGGTGTTGGAGCTGGTGACGTACGGGTAGGTACCGTGGTCGATGTCCAGCAGCGAGCCTTGGGCGCCCTCGAACATGATGTCCTTGCCGGCACGGCGCAGCTTGTGCAGCTCGGCGGTGACGTCGAGCATCATCGGCTTGAGCTGCTCGGCATAGGCCATGCACTCGTCCAGGGTCTGCTGGAAGTCGATGGCAGGCTCTTTGTAGTAATTCACCAGCTGGAAGTTATGGTAGTCCAGCAGCTCACCCAGCTTGGCGGCGAAACGCTCACGGTGGAACAGGTCGCCCACGCGCAGGCCACGGCGTGCCACTTTGTCTTCGTAAGCGGGGCCGATACCACGGCCGGTGGTGCCAATCTTGGCTTCGCCACGGGCTTTTTCACGGGCCTGGTCCAGCGCCACGTGGTAAGACAGGATCAGCGGTGCAGCCGGGGAAATGCGCAGGCGCTCGCGCACCGGTACGCCCTTCTCTTCCAGCTTGGTGATTTCACGCATCAGTGCATCCGGGGCAACGACCACGCCGTTGCCGATCAGGCACTGCACGCCTTCACGCAGGATGCCGGACGGAATCAGGTGCAGAACGGTCTTTTCACCGTTGATCACCAGGGTGTGGCCCGCGTTGTGGCCACCCTGGTAGCGCACTACGGCGGCAGCATGTTCGGTCAGCAGATCGACGATCTTGCCTTTGCCCTCATCACCCCATTGGGTGCCCAGGACGACGACATTCTTACCCATTACATTGGTCCTCATTCACGCAAACTTGGTTGCCGGCCTTTGCCGACGCAGAAACTCACTGGGCCAGCGGCAGAACCTGCCAGCGCCCGTCTTGCTGAATCAATTGCCGATCACAATCCGCTTCGAAGGCAGCACTCAACGGCTGGCCAGGCAGCGCCTGGACCACTCGCTGGCCCTCGTTGCGCAACTGGCAGACTTGCTGCCAGAGGGCCGCATCGCCACTGTCCGGCATCCAGATGCCGCCCGTGGGCAATACGACCTCCGCTCGCCCCAGTGTGACCAGGGTCTTCAAATCCGTGGAGAAACCAGTGGCCGGGCGCGCCCGACCGAAATCAGCGCCAATGTCATCATAGCGCCCACCCTGGGCGATCGATTGACCTTCGCCCGGCACGAACACCGCAAACACCACACCCGTGTGGTAGTTGTAACCGCGCAACTCGCCCAGGTCGAAGTACAGCGGCAGGGCCGGGTAGCGCGACGCCAGGCGATCCGCGATCGCCAGCAGGTCGTCCAGCGCGGCCAGTACGCTGGCCGGAGCACGGCCCAGGCGTACGCGGGCCTCGGCCAGCACCTCGCGGCCGCCGCACAACTCGACCAACGCGCGCAACATGTTGCCCAGGTCTTTGGGCAAGTCGGCGGTCAAGGCCTGCACTTCATCCACGGCCTTGCGCTGCATGGCGTCGAACAGTTGCTGTTCCACAGCGCCGGACAACCCGGCAGCATGGGCCAGGCCGCGGTAGATGCCCACGTGGCCCAGGTCCATGTGCACGTCGGGCACATCGGCCAGTTGCAGCGTGGCCAGCATCAGGCTGATGACTTCGACGTCACTGGTGGGGCTGGCATCGCCGTACAGCTCTGCGCCCAACTGGATCGGGCTGCGCGAGGTGGACAAGGCCCGCGGCTGGGCATGCAGCACGCTGCCGGCGTAGCACAGGCGGCTTGGGCCTTCACGGCGCAAGGTATGGGCATCGATGCGTGCCACTTGCGGGGTGAAGTCGGCGCGGAAGCCCATCAGGCGGCCGGACTGCGGGTCCACCACCTTGAAGGTGCGTTGGTCCAGGTCCTGGCCGGCGCCGGTGAGCAGCGACTCCAGGTACTCGATATGCGGCGTGACGACCAGTTCGTAGCCCCAACTCTGGAACAGGTCCAACACCTGGCGCCGCGCGATTTCGATGCGCGCAGCCTCAGGTGGCAGTACTTCCTCGATGCCATCTGGCAGCAGCCAGCGGTCTACCGTTGCCATTACGCCATTTCCCCTCTGGTCCGGGCGGCCGCCCGCAGGCCAGCCGTCAGTAAAGCCGGTATCGCGCACAGCAACGGGCAGCACTGATCCCAGCGCAGCCACCGTACCCGATACCCTCGAATTGCCTTGCGCGCTGAGCAAACCGTCAACCGGCGCGTGCCAATCAACCTTGCAGACGCAAAAAAGCCGGGAAATTTCCCGGCTGACTCATGATACACCCGTTTTCATTCAGGATGCACCCCGCCAGGCGTTTTAGCTGCCAGGCGGGGCACCAACCCGAACGAGCCTCAGGGCCGGCTCTTGTCCATGAAGCGGAAGAACTCGTTCTTCGGGTCCAGGACCAATACATCGCTCTTGCTCGAGAAGCTGTCACGGTACGCTTGCAGGCTACGGTAGAACGCGTAGAAATCGGCGTCCTGGGTGTAGGCCTTGGCGTAGATGGCAGCGGCCTGGGCATCACCGTCACCGCGGGTTTCCTCGGCTTCACGGTAGGCCTCGGCCAGCAGTACGCGGCGCTGGCGATCAGCGTCGGCACGGATGCCTTCTGCCAACTCGTTACCCTTGGCGCGGTGCTCGCGGGCTTCACGCTCACGCTCGGTGCTCATGCGGTCGAACACGCTGCGGTTGACTTCCTTCGGCAGGTCGATGGCCTTGACGCGAACGTCGACAACCTCGATACCCAGCTCCTTGTTGGCCATGCGGTTGAGCGAAGCGGTGATGTCTGCCATCAACGCGTCACGCTCACCGGACACCACCTCGTGCAGGGTGCGTTTACCGAACTGGTCACGCAGGCCGCTTTCCAGGCGACGGGACAGACGCTCGTCGGCGATCTGCTTCATGCCGGAAGTGGCGGTATAGAAACGCTCGGCGTCCTTGACGCGCCATTTGGCGTACGCATCGACCATCACCGCTTTTTTCTCCAGGGTCAGGAACCGCTGAGTGGGGGCGTCGAGGGTCATGAGGCGTGCGTCGAACTTGCGCACCTGGTTCACGTACGGAATCTTCACGTGCAGGCCAGGCTGCACATCCGCCTGGACCACCTTACCGAAGCGCAGCAGCACTGCCCGTTCGGTCTGGGCGACGATGTAGAAGCTGTTCCAGGCCACAATACCCAGTACCACAGCGACGATCAGGGCGATCAGCGATCGGTTGCTCATCAGCGGCTCTCCCTAGTGCGCAGCGGTTGCTGTTGCTGTTGCGTGTCCTGCGCCGCACGGGCGGCGGCTGCATCATTCGCCGACGATACGCCGCTGCTTGGCGCGACCGGGTTGCGGCTGCCTTCGACCATCTTGTCCAGTGGCAGGTAGAGCAGGTTGTTCTGCCCGTCCTTGGTGGCCACCATGACTTTGCTCGAGTTGCTGTAAACCTCTTGCATGGTCTCCAGGTACAAACGCTGGCGGGTCACGTCAGGCGCCTTGCGGTACTCGGTGACCAGCTTGACGAAGCGGTCGGCCTCACCTTTGGCACGGGCGATGACTTCGTCTCGATAACCGTTGGCGTCTTCGATGATGCGCTGGGCCTGACCACGGGCCTCGGGTACCACGCCATTGGCGTAGGACTCGGCCTGGTTGCGGGCACGCTGCTCGTCTTCGCGGGCACGGATCACGTCATCGAAGGCTTCCTGCACTTCACGCGGGGCTGCCGCGCTCTGTACGTTGACCTGGGTCACGGTGATGCCGGTACGGTAGTTGTCGAGGAAGCGCTGCAGGCGTTCGCGGATATCCACGGCCATCTGCTCACGGCCTTCGGTCAGCACCTGGTCCATCGAAGTGGAGCCCACCACATGGCGCAGGGCACTGTCGGTCGCGTGCTGCAGGCTCACCTCAGGCTGGTCGACGTTGAGCACGAAGTCCTGCAAATTGGTGATCTTGTACTGCACGGTCAGCGGCACTTCGACGATGTTCTCGTCTTCGGTCAGCATCTGGCCCTGCTTGGTGTAGGCACGCTCACGCGTGACGTTTTCCATGTACTTGCGATCGATGGGCGGGAAGTAGATGTTCAGGCCGGGACCGACTGTTTCATAGTACTTGCCGAAGCGCAGCACCACGGCCTGCTCCTGCTCGTCGACCACGTAGACAGCGCTATACAGCCAGATGGCAGCCAGCACGGCCAGGCCGATGCCCAGCAGGCCCAGGCCACCACCCTTGCCGACATTGCGGTCACCGCCGCCGCCACGTTTTTTATTACCGCCGAACATGCCATTCAGGCTGTCCTGCAGTTTGCGGAAGGCCTCGTCCAGATCCGGTGGCCCTTTTTTGTCACCGCCACCGCCGCCGCCACCATTACCACGGCGACCGCCCCAGGGATCCTGATTGTTCGAGTTGCCACCCGGCTCGTTCCAAGCCATAGCGCTCTCCATCTGATAAAGCAAAGACGCGCCCACGGCGCGCCGTCCAATGCTACAGAATGCCTGTCATTGCTGCCCGGCGACGTCGACGAGCATTTATTGCAAAGTGTGTTGCTCGACAAACACTTGCGGCTCCATGCCTTCCCGGCTGACCAGGCGGTTGAGCTCGACCCAGGGCAGCCGCACACTCAGCAGGCTGCGCCCTTCTTCATCATGCGCTTCACTCTGCACCGCGCCCAGGTCAAAGAATTGCGCGCGCAAGCGGGCAAAACGCTGCTCCAGGCACAGGGTGCCAACAAACAGATCATCGCCGAGCAGCTCGGCAACCGCCTGGCCAACCAGCTCCAGGCCACGCCCATCGCGCGCCGACACCCAGACCCGCTCGGGTTTGCCGTCGGCATTGCGCTGGATCTGCGGCTCGACATCTTCAAGCAGGTCGAGTTTGTTATACACCTCGAGGATCGGCAAGCCTTCGGCGCCAATCTCTCCCAACACCGCCAGCACCTGCTCGATCTGCTCCATGCGCTCGGGCTCATGGGCATCGATGACGTGCAGCAGCAGGTCGGAGTTGCTCGACTCTTCGAGCGTAGCCCTAAAAGCCTCGACCAGCTTGTGCGGCAAGTGGCGGATAAAGCCCACCGTGTCGGCCAATACGATTGGCCCCAGGTCGTCCAGTTGCAGGCGGCGCAGGGTTGGGTCGAGCGTGGCGAACAGTTGGTCGGCGGCGTACACCTCGGACTGAGTCAAGGCGTTGAACAGCGTGGACTTGCCGGCGTTGGTATAGCCCACCAGCGAAACCGAAGGGATATCTGCCCGCTTGCGGCCGCGACGCGCCTGCTCACGCTGGCTGCGCACCTTTTCCAGGCGTGACTTGATCTGGCGTATGCGCACCCGAAGCAGGCGGCGGTCTGTTTCCAGCTGGGTTTCACCCGGCCCGCGCAGGCCGATACCGCCTTTTTGCCGCTCAAGGTGCGTCCAGCCGCGTACCAGACGGGTACTCATGTGCTCCAGCTGGGCCAGTTCGACCTGCAGCTTGCCTTCATGGGTACGCGCCCGCTGGGCGAAAATATCGAGGATCAGCCCGGTGCGGTCGAGCACACGGCACTCGAACACGCGCTCGAGGTTGCGCTCCTGGCTGGGCGTGAGGGTGTGATTGAAAATCACCAGGTCTACCTGTTCGGCATGGACCAGGTCGTGCAATTCCTCGACCTTGCCACTGCCAATCAGGTATTTGGCGGAAGGCTGATGCCTTGTCACCGTGACCAGCGAGACGATGTCGGCACCTGCCGACAGCGCCAGCTCCTGAAACTCCTGCGGGTCTTCACGCGCCTCAGGGTTCTGACCTTCCAAGTGAACGAGCAGGGCCCGTTCACCACCACCGTGGCGCTCAAAGAACAATGCAGGCTCCTATCAGGCGTTGCCTGGCTCGCTGTCGCCGTTCTCGGAATCGGACGGGCTTGGCAGACGAACCGGACGGGCAGGTACGACAGTGGAAATGGCGTGCTTGTAGACCATCTGGCTGACGGTGTTTTTCAGCAGTACCACGAACTGGTCGAAGGATTCGATCGAGCCCTGCAGCTTGATACCGTTGACCAGGTAGATCGAAACCGGAACCTTTTCTTTTCTCAAGGTGTTCAAGTAAGGGTCTTGTAGCGAATGCCCTTTTGACATATGCCGCACTCCTGTAAGGATAAATAATTGGAAAATCTGGAAAAACGATAAATTGGGCCGCCCATCGCAAGGATAGACGGCAATCAGCAGGGACTCAGCTCAATATGGAGATGGCCCCGAGGTATTTCAAGGTGCGGGACAGATTGTCGCAGGCAAGGCTGTCGAGCCACTGCACGCCCGGCCAGCCACGCAACCAGGTGAACTGCCGCTTGGCCAGCTGCCGGGTGGCAATGATACCGCGCTCGCGCATCTCATTCTCATCCAGTGTGCCGTCCAGGTAGTCCCAGACTTGCCGATACCCCACAGCCCGTATAGACGGCAACCCGGCGTGCAAGTCACTTCTGGCTCGCAGCATTCGGACCTCGTCGACAAAGCCCTGTTCCAACATCTGTGAAAATCGTAACGCAATTCGGTGATGCAGAATGTGACGATCTGTAGGCGCTATCGCCAAACTCGCGACAGTATAGGGCAAATGGCTGCCCGCGCCTGCGTCTGCGCCGCTACTTTCAGCCAATTGACGCTGGCGATGGGCCGTCATGCTCTGGCCGCTGACCCGGTACACCTCAAGCGCCCTGATCAACCGCTGAGGGTCGTTGGGGTGAATGCGGGCAGCTGATTCCGGGTCGACCTCGGCCAGTTGCCGGTGCAGCGCCGCCAGGCCCTGCGCCTGCGCCAGGGCTTCCAGCTCAGCGCGCACCTCGGCGTCCGCTGCCGGCATGTCCGCCAGGCCGTCGATCAAGGCCTTGTAGTAGAGCATGGTGCCGCCCACCAGCAGCGGGATGTTGCCCCGCGCGGTGATCTCGCCCATGACCTGGAGGGCGTCGGCGCGAAACTGCGCCGCCGAGTAGCTTTCGGCAGGGTCGCGAATATCGATCAGGTGGTGCGGGTGAGCCGCCAGCACGGCCTTGGACGGCTTGGCCGAGCCGATGTCCATGCCCCGGTACACCAACGCCGAATCAACGCTCACCAGTTCACAGGGCATGACCTTGCTCAGCTCGATGGCCAGGTCGGTCTTGCCGGACGCCGTCGGGCCCATCAGGAAGATTGCAGGGGGCTTGCCACTCATGTCATCGGCCGCGCAAAAAGAGTTTGTCCAGGTCATCCAGGCCCATCTGCGTCCAGGTAGGGCGCCCATGGTTGCACTGGCCGCTGCGCTCGGTGTTTTCCATGTCACGCAGCAGAGCGTTCATCTCTGGGATCGCCAGGCGCCGGTTGGCACGCACTGCACCGTGGCAAGCCATGGTGCCGAGCAGTTCGTTGAGGTGCGCCTGAATGCGATCGCTGGTGCCGTATTCCATCAGGTCGGCCAGTACGTCTTGCACCAGGCGGTTGGCCTCGGCCTGCTTGAGCAGTGCCGGGATCTGGCGAATCGCCAGGGTTTCCGGGCCAAGGCGCTGCAACTCGAAGCCCAACCGCTGGAACCATTGGCCATGTTCCTCGGCGCAGTCGGCTTCGCGCTGGCTCAAGGCCAGGGTTTCGGGCACCAGCAACGGCTGGCCACTGAGGCCTTCGCTGGCCATGGCCACCTTCAGCCGTTCGTACATGATGCGTTCATGGGCCGCATGCATGTCCACCAACACCAGGCCGACCGCGTTTTCGGCCAGGATGTAGATACCCTTGAGTTGCGCCAGGGCATAGCCCAGCGGCGGAATATCGCCCTGGCTCTCCGGCAGCGCGGCAGGCGCGGTGGCGCCTTCGGCCAGCGGCTTGTAGAACTCGCGGTACACCGCCTGTGCCTCAGCGGCGGGCAACGGCTGCGACGGGCGCGGCGTGTACTGGTACTGGTAGCCGGCGCCGCTGCCCCCATTGCTGAACGACGGCTGGGCACGGGGTGGTTCCAGCACCGCAGCCGCCAGGCGCATTTCGCCTTGCGGGCCGAATTCGCCAGCCTGCTGGCCGGTGGGGCGCACAGCCTCGGGCACGGCAGCCGGGGCAGCCAACTGGTCCTCTGGCCGCACATCGGCCAGGGCGCGGTGCAAGGTGCCGTAGAGGAAGTCGTGCACCGAACGCCCTTCACGGAAGCGCACTTCGTGCTTGGTGGGGTGCACGTTGACGTCGACGCCGTTGGGCTCAAGCTCAAGGAACAGTACGAACGTGGGGTGCCGGCCATTGAACAGCACATCACGGTAAGCCTGCCGCACGGCATGGGCCACCAGCTTGTCACGCACCGCACGGCCATTGACGAAGAAATACTGCAGGTCGGCCTGGCTGCGCGAGAACGTCGGCAGCCCAACCCAGCCCCACAAGCGCAGGCCGTTGCGCTCTACCTCGATGGGCAGCGCCTGCTCCATGAAGCCCGGGCCGCAGATGGCGCCTACCCGCCGCGCACGGGCCGTTTCGTCATGAGCCTCGTGCAGGCTGAGAATGCTCTTGCCGTTGTGGCGCAGGTGGAAGGCAACATCAAAACGCGCCAGCGCCAGGCGGCGCACCACTTCCTGCAGGTGATCGAACTCGGTTTTTTCGGCCTTGAGAAACTTGCGCCGGGCCGGGGTATTGAAAAACAGGTCGCGCACTTCCACCGACGTGCCCACCGGGTGAGCCGCCGGCTGCACCCGCGGGGTCATCTCACGGCCTTCGGTTTCCACCTGCCAGGCTTCGCTGGCACTGGCGGTACGCGAGGTGAGGGTCAGGCGGGCAACGGAGCTGATCGAGGCCAGCGCCTCGCCCCGAAAGCCCAGGCTCAGTACCCCTTCGAGGTCTTCCAGCTCGCGGATCTTGCTGGTGGCGTGCCGCGCCAGCGCCAGCGGCAGGTCGTCGGCAGAAATCCCGCCGCCGTCATCGCGCACCTTCAACAACTTCACTCCGCCCTGCTCCACCTCCACGTCGATACGACGGGCCCCGGAGTCCAGGCTGTTTTCCAGCAGTTCCTTGGCGACCGAGGCAGGCCGCTCGACCACCTCACCCGCCGCAATCTGGTTGGCCAGCCGCGGGCTGAGCAGCTGGATGCGGGAACCGCCGCTCATTGCGAGGCCAACGTGGTAGCAGGGATATCCAGGCGCTGGCCCACCTTCAGTTCATCGGTCTTCAGGCTGTTGGTGTTGCGCAGGCTGCTCACACTGACCTGGTAGCGCACAGCCAGCATGGCCAGGGTCTCGCCGGGGCGGACCGTGTGCTCACGTGGGCCCTGGGCGATCTTGCCGCTGTCACGCAGCCAGGCGATATAGGTGCCTGGCGGCGGGTTTTGCTGGAAGTACTGGCGCACGCCGGTATGGATCGAACGGGCAAGCGCCTGCTGATGGCTGCGGGTCGACAGCTTGGCGGCCTCGGCATTGTTGGAGATGAACCCGGTTTCCACCAGAATCGAAGGGATATCGGGCGACTTCAATACCATGAAGCCCGCTTGCTCGACCCGCTGCTTGTGCAGCGATGTGATGCGCCCCATGTTGCCCAGCACCTTCTGCCCCACGTTGAGGCTGGAGCTGAGCGTGGCGGTCATCGACAGGTCCAGCAGTACACCTGCCAGCATGCGGTCCTTGTCATCCAGGCTGACGTTGCCTGCCCCCCCGATCAGGTCGGAGCGGTTTTCCGTGTCGGCCAGCCAACGTGCGGTTTCGGACGTGGCGCCACGGTCAGACAAGGCGAACACCGATGCGCCGAAGGCAGCACGGGACGGCGCGGCATCGGCATGGATCGAAATGAACAGGTCGGCGCCTTTCTTGCGCGCGATTTCGGTGCGTTTGCGCAACGGGATGAAATAATCGCCCGTACGCGTCAGCTCGGCCCGGAAGCCCTTTTCGGCACTGATCTGGCGTTGCAGCTCGCGGGCGATCTGCAGCACGATATCTTTTTCATGCTGACCACTGGACCCGGACGCGCCAGGGTCTTCGCCGCCGTGACCGGCGTCAATGGCGACCACGATATCGCGCTTGCCACTGGGTACCGGCGGTAACTTGATGGCAGGCTGCGTGGGCGTCACCGGCACAGCCGGGGTGGTTGCCGGCGCCTGCACCGGTGGTGGAGCCGGCGGCGGCGCAGTGGCGGCGATGGCGTCGGCTTCCTGGTCATACAGGTCGACCACCAGGCGGTTGCCATATTGTGCGTTGGGCGCCAAGGTGAAGCTCTTGGGGGTCACCGACTTTTTCAGGTCGACCACCACCCGCAAATCGGTAGGGGTACGCTGGGCAGAGCGCACGCTGCTGATTGGCGTGTTCGAGGTGGCAACCTTCAACGGGGCGGCCAGTGTCGCACCATTGATGTCGATAACCAGCCGGTCCGGTGCGCTCAGGGTAAAGACGCTGTGCTGCACGGGGCCAGACAGGTCGAAAACCAGCCGTGTGTTGTCCGGCGCGCGCCACAGGCGCACGCTCTTGACTTGAGTGACGGCCAGAGCGTCAACGGTCACCGTTGTCAGCAGCAGCCCAACGATGGCGACCAGTGCGCGTATGCGCATACCTACCCCACTTACTGTTTATAGTGTTCGGCCAGTGCCACGCACCAGGCCTCGCCACGAGCCCCCTGCGGCGACAGGTCAAGCGAGCGTCCGCCAGCTTGGGGGCTTATGGTAATGGTCAGGTCGGGCTTTGGCAAAACGCCCGCACCCTTTTGTGGCCACTCGAACAGGCACAGTGGGTCCCCCTCGAAATAGTCACGAATACCCATGAACTCAAGCTCCTCTGGATCGACCAGCCGATAAAGGTCGAAGTGAAAAGCTCGGACATCACCGATCTCGTAGGGTTCGACAACGGTGAACGTCGGGCTTTTCACTGCACCAGTATGGCCCAGGCCACGGATCAGGCCACGTGACAACGTGGTCTTGCCCGCGCCCAGGTCCCCTTCAAGAAAAATCACACCGCGACCATCGGTGACAGTGGCCAGGTGTGCGCCGAAGGCGACAGTGGCCGCTTCGTCGGCCAGAAACAGGTTTAAGCCAGGCACGCGCTGTGCTCCTCCAACAAATAACGAATGACAGGTATCAGGTCACTGGCTGCCAGCCCCCGGCCTTCACTGCCCAGGCGTTCACCGGCACGGGCGTGCAGCCACACCCCCAGCCCTGCGGTTTCCCAGGCGCTCAGGCCCTGCGCCAGCAGCGCGGCCAGCACGCCACTGAGTACATCGCCCAGGCCAGCGCCGGCCATGGCCGGGTGGCCACGGTCGCAAAGCATCAGTTGCCCATCCGGGTCGGCCACCAAGGTACCGGCGCCCTTCAGCACGCACACGCTGTTGTAGCGCCGCGCCAGCTTGCGCGCAGCCCCCGGCCGGTCGGCCTGCACCGCTTCGGTAGAAATGCCCAGCAGCCGCGCAGCCTCCCCCGGGTGCGGCGTGAGCACGCTGCCGCTGGGCAGCGCCAGGGGCGCACTGGCCAGCAGGTTCAGGGCGTCGGCATCCCATACCTGCGGGCGGTCGGCATTGGCCACCGCCGACAGCAGGCTGCGCCCCCACCCCGCCTGCCCCAGGCCAGGGCCCACCACCAGCACCGAGGCGCGCTCCAGCACGCCCATCAGCTGGTTGGCCGACTGCACCCCCAGGCACATGGTTTCAGGCAGGCGGGCGAGGCCTGCGGCAACGTGCTCCGGGCGCGTTGCAAGGCTGACCAGCCCTGCCCCGCAGCGCAGCGCCGCCTCGCCGGCAAGCAGCACAGCGCCCCCGGTGCCCAGGTCGCCGCCTACCACCAGCACATGGCCGAAGTCGCCTTTATGGGCCTGCGCAGGCCGCGGCGGCAGGTGCGCGACGGTGAGGCTGCTGAGCAGCTGCGGGGCAGGGTTTGGGTGTTTGGTCTGTGGCATGGGGTCAAAAGCTCCAATGTCTGGCAGAATTATACGCACCTGAGCCCGTATTGCTTGCCCATCCATGCCCGCCTCCACACCCGACCTCGAACAGTTGGCCCAATCGATCAAGATGTGGGGCCAGGAACTCGGCTTTGCCCACGTAGGCATCGCCGGGGTCGACCTTGGTGAACACGAACACCACCTGCAGCGCTGGCTTGATGCTGGCTACCAGGGCGAGATGGAATACCTGGGCGCCCATGGCAGCAAGCGCGCCCACCCCGAGCAGTTGATCCCCGGCACGGTACGGGTGGTGTCGCTGCGCATGGATTACCTGCCCGGCGACACGCAGATGGCGCAGCGCCTGGCCCAACCCGAAAAAGCCTACGTGTCCCGCTATGCCCTGGGCCGCGATTACCACAAGCTGGTGCGCAAGCGCGTGCAGTTTCTGGCCGACCGCATCCAGGAAGCCATCGGCCCGTTCGGTTACCGGGCCTTTGTCGACAGCGCCCCGGTGCTGGAAAAAGCCCTGGCCGAACAGGCCGGGCTGGGCTGGATTGGCAAGAACACCCTGCTGCTCAACCGCAAGGCCGGCAGTTACTTTTTTCTTGCCGAGCTGTTCGTCGACCTGCCGCTGCCGGTGGACCCGGCCACCACCAGCGAGCACTGCGGGCGCTGCCAGGCCTGCCTGGACATCTGCCCGACCCAGGCTTTCGTCGGGCCGTACGTGCTGGACGCGCGCCGCTGCATTTCCTACCTCACCATCGAGCTGAAGGGCCCGATACCGGTGGAGCTGCGCCCCATGATGGGCAACCGGGTATTCGGCTGCGACGACTGCCAGATCGTGTGCCCCTGGAACCGCTTTGCCAAAGCCACCCGCGAGCAGGACTTCCAGCCACGCCATGGGCTGGAGAATGCCGAACTGGCCGAGATGTTTCTGTGGGACGAGAAAACCTTCCTGCGCAAGACCGAGGGCGGCCCCTTGCGCAGGGCGGGGTACGAGCGCTGGCTGCGCAACCTGGCAGTGGGGCTGGGCAATGCGCCGTCGACGATCCCGGTGATCGAGGCGCTGAAGGCACGCCGTGACGATGGCTCGGAGCTGGTGCGTGAGCATGTGGCGTGGGCATTGGCCCAGCACCACATTCATTAGCCCCGTGCCCAAGCCTGCGGCATCAGGCCTGAAAATGGCCTATTGCTGGTCGTTGTAGTGGAACTTGGGCATTTCCCAGTGAAAACGGATGGCCAGCAACCGCACCAGGAACCCGCCGAACAATGTCAGCAGCATGGCCTGCTCGGCAGGCACGTTGAAATACACGCACCCCAGGTAGAACCACGCGGCTGCGAACGACACACTGGCATACAGCTCGCGGCGGAAGACCAGAGGGATATCGTTGCAGAAGATATCCCGCAAAATCCCGCCGAACACCCCGGTGATGACCCCGCTGATCGACGCCACCAACATGCCCTGCCCCATTTCCAGGGCAGTCATGCAGCCGATCAGCGTGAACGCCACCAACCCCAGGGCATCGAGCACCAGAAACAACGAGCGCAGGCGGCGCATCATCGGTGCGATGAAGATGGTGAACAGTGCCGCGCAACTGGTAAGCACCAGGTATTCAGGGTGCTTGACCCAGGTCAGCGGGTAATGGCCAAGCAGCACATCCCGTACCGAGCCGCCGCCCAGTGCCGTCACGCAGGCAATCAGCACCACACCGAACCAGTCCATGCCACGACGCCCGGCAGACAGCGCGCCCGTCATCGCTTCAGCGGTGATGGCGATCAGGTAAAGCATCAACAACATGAAGCACATTCCTTGAAGCGACAAGCGGCAAGTGGCAAGTGCAAATGGCAAGCGTTAGGCGGCAAACGCCGCCTTCGGTCTGCTGGCTGATGCTCAGAACTTGATGAAGTGCTCGCGATAGTGGCGCAGCTCGGCGATGGACTCGCGAATGTCGTCCAGTGCCAGGTGGGTGCCGCCCTTGACGAAGCTGTCGCGCACCTCTGGTGCCCAGCGTGCGGCGAGCTCCTTCAGCGTGGACACGTCCAGGTTGCGGTAGTGGAAGTAGTTTTCCAGGTTGCGCATGTGACGGTAGAGGAAGCGGCGGTCCTGGCAGATGCTGTTGCCGCAGATCGGCGACTTGCCCTTGGGCACCCACTGTTCGAGGAAGGCGATGGTCTGCGCCTCGGCCTCGGCCATACTGATCGTGCTTTCGCGCACCCGCTGGGTCAGGCCCGAAGCGCCATGGGTACGGGTGTTCCAGTCGTCCATGCGCGCCAGCACCTCATCGCTGTGGTGGATGGCGATCACCGGGCCTTCGGCCAGGGTATTCAGGTCGCTGTCGGTGACGATGGTGGCCATCTCGATGATGACATCGCTGTCCGGATCCAGGCCGGTCATTTCCAGGTCGATCCAGATCAGGTTCTGTGGGTTTTGCATGGGGCGCTCCTCGAATAGGCGCTCATTTTAGCCCAGACGCCCCGGTACCGGTCAAAAAGCCAAGCGCACAGGCCGTGGGGCCGACGTGCTAGACTGCCTGCCGATTTCAACGCCCCGCGTGGGGCTCTCCTACGGAGCGTTCATGGCCAAACGCCAGCTCAACCGCCGTCAGAACTGGCGTATCGAAAAAATCCAGAACGAACGCGCTGCCCGTGCAGCCAAGCGTGAGCAGCACGTGCTGCACGAACTGGAAGGTGGTGACCTGGGGCCGGAACAACTGGGCCTGGTAATTGCGCACTTTGGCGTCCAGGTCGAAGTGGAAGCCCAGGACGGCGACACCGCCGGCCAGGTGTTCCGCTGCCACCTGCGGGCCAACCTGCCAGCACTGGTGACCGGCGACCGGGTAGTCTGGCGGGCGGGCAACCAGGGTATCGGCGTGATCGTGGCGCAGATGCCTCGCAGCACCGAGCTGTGCCGGCCCAACAACCACGGCCAGCTGAAGCCGGTGGCGGCCAACGTCGACCTTATCGTCATTGTCTTCGCACCCGCCCCCGAGCCACACCCAAACCTTATCGACCGCTACCTGGTGGCCGCAGAACACGCGGGCCTGCGCCCGTTGTTGCTGCTGAACAAGGCGGACCTGATCGACGAACAGAACGGCCCCGGCCTGCACCAGTTGCTTGAGGTGTACCGCGAACTGGGCTACCCGCTGCTGGAGGTATCCGCGCACCAGGGCGACGGCATGCAGCGCCTGCAGCAGACGCTCGACGGCCACATCAGTGTGTTCGTTGGCCAGTCGGGCGTGGGCAAGTCTTCCCTCGTCAACAGCCTGCTGCCCGATGCCGGCACGCGCGTGGGCGACCTGTCGGAGTGGTCAGGCCAGGGCACCCACACCACCACCACCGCCCGCCTGTACCACTTCCCCAATGGCGGTGACCTGATCGACTCGCCGGGCATCCGTGAGTTCGGCCTGGGTCACGTCAGCCGTACCGACGTGGAAGAGGGTTTCATCGAGTTCCGCGACCTGTTCGGCACTTGCCGCTTCCGCGACTGCAAGCATGACCGCGAACCGGGCTGCGCACTGCTCAAGGCACTGGATGACGGGCGTATAAAGCCGCAGCGCATGAATAGCTACCGCTCGATCATCGCCAGCCTGACCTAAGGTAGATGCTCTCGCCGTTACAGGTGCAGCGCCTGGGCGATCGAGCGCCGC
>NZ_JACVVG010000041.1:0-39949 GCF_016647875.1 Pseudomonas sp. S36
CGGCTGAAGCCGCTCCCACAAGGTAGATTGCGCCAGCGTTCAGATTTTGTGAAAGACAGTTGCTCCCACAGACGGAGTATCCACAGGCCCATCATCATTCATGGGCCTAGAGCACAACTGTTGTAAGCCGCTGCGTATCTCAACCCTTGCGCGTGGTGCGGCTCTGTTGACCATCCACCCCCACCGGCACCTCACCGGCCAGGGTCACACGGCGAACCACCCGGGGCTGGGTGCCGTAGTCATCCACTGCGTAATGCTGGGTCGCACGGTTATCCCAGATGGCCACGTCCCCGGCCTGCCAGCGCCAGCGTACGGTGTTTTCAAGGCGCGTCACATGGCCCTGCAACACGGCGAACAGGTGCTGTGAGTCGGCCAGGGAATAGCCTTTGATACGCTTCACAAAGTGCCCCAGTTGCAAGACCCGCTCACCACTGACCGGGTGTACCCGCACCACCGGGTGTTCGGTTTCGTACACGGTGGAGGTAAACACCTTGCGGTAGTGCTCGAGCTTGGCAGGGTCTACGTCCGGCTTGAGCGTTGCGTAATCGTACTCGTTGCTGTGGACTGCCCACAGCGAGTCGGCCAGCTTGCGCAGCGCATCAGGCAACTCCTGGTAGGCCGCTGCGGTGTTGGCCCACACCGTGTCGCCACCCGACGCCGGTGCCACCACGCTGCGCAGGATGGACGCCTTGGGGTAGGCGTCGACGAAGGTCACGTCGGTATGCCACGAGTTGGCGCGCTGGCCTTGGGCACCGTCGAGCTGCATCAGATAACGGGTGTTCTCCACCACTGGCACGGTCGGGTGCGCGACCGGCTCGCCCAGCAGTTTGGCAAAGCCTTCCTGGCTCGCATCGTCCAGGTGGCCCTGGTCCCTGAAGAAGATCACCTTGTGCTGAACCAGCGCAGCCTGGATGGCCGCCACCGTGGCAGCGTCCAGGTCGGCAGACAGCTTCACGCCGTGGATCTGCGCGCCGATACGGCCGGCAACCGGTTGAATGTCGAGGTCAAGGGTGTGCGGCACGGTGGCCAGGGCAGCGTTACTCATGGTTGTGGTCCTTGCTTTGCTTGTGGGGGTGGAGGGTTCAGCGCGCGGCCTGTACCGCATGTTCCTGCTGCAATGCAGCATCGAGGAAGCGGGGTTCGACCCAATCGGCCACCTGGAAGCCGCGGCGGATCAGGCGCTCCTTGGCAGCCAGGTCAACGCCCTGCTGCAACTGGCTGATAAAGCCAGGGTCCAGGCGCGGGTCGAAGTACTGGGCGAGGTCTTCCTTGGCCAGGTCATCACGCAGAATGCTGAGCGGCCAATTGGCGTTGCTGGCCACCAGTTCCAGGTAGGCCTCGCGGTTGCGTTCGTTTCGCAGCCAGGTGCTTGCCTGCTCCTGCGCGTTGACCAGGCGCTGCACCAGTTGCGGGTATTTGCGGATGAAATCGCCCGTGCCCAGCAACACCGATTGGGTACCCCCTGCCCCGAGCAGGTCGCGGGAGCTGACCGGTATTTCGACCAGCCCGCGCTCGCGCAACGACAGCAGGCTGGACAAGCCCCAGGTGGCGTCGATCTGCCTGGCCGCCAGTGCGGCGTTGGCAGCATTGAAGTCGAGGTTGATGACTTTCAGGTCACGCTCGGTCAACCCCTGGCTGGCGAGGGCACTGGCGAACGACAGCTGGTTGGCAGTGCCGCGGAACACCGCCACGCGCTTGCCCTTGAGATCGTGCAGGCTCTTGATACCCGAGCCGGGCACCACGCCCAGGTAGCTTTTTACCCCACGCACACCGGCGGCCAGCACCCGGGTATCCAGCCCGTTGGCCTTGCCGACGATGGCAGCCAGGTCACCCAGGTAGGCAAAGTCGGCCTGACCGTTGGCCAGGGCTTCGTTGACCACAGGGCCCGCCCCCTTGAAGAAATGCCAGTCGATACGAATACCGTCTTTGGCGAATTCCTTTTCCAGCAGCTGCTGGTTACGCAACACATCTACCACGCCACCAGCACTGGGCTTGCTGCCTGCGCTCAGGTCCGGCACAGCGATGCGAATGCTCGATGGGTTAGCCGGTTCAGCGGCCTGGATGTTCAGGCTGAAGGCCAGCCCAAGGGCGGTGATCAGATGTCGCAAAGGGGTTTTCATGGCAAGGCTCCAGGGCAGGCCGCCGCCGGAAACGCCCGGCGCTGTGGGCTGAAGCTAGGCCGCGCTGGATAAAAGCTACAAAGACCAAAAACTCATTTTTTTGTAACCGAATGGCATAAACGAGCGTTCATGCCTTCTGCGGGCAGGCTTGCGAAAAACGCATAGAAAATATGAGGAAAACGCAACGCCTAAAGGGTTTCATCAGGCGAGAACACCGTGCTCTTATCTCTTGAAGATCACCTTTGGATATTTTTAATTCCATAAGTGAATAAATCACAAACCTTCGAGATTCGGCTGATGGATGGAGCTTCAGGCACAACACGATTCTGGCTGCCAAGTGCCCTGCCCGGCTCACACGGCGGTCAACGTTTCATGCGCCAAAGCCTGCCATGGCTGGTGCCTTTGACGGTTGCCGCCCTGTGGCTTACCGCGACACAACAGCACTGGATGAGTGAGCAGATCCTGCCCGCACCAGCACTGGTGTGGGACAGCGCCGTGGAGTTCGGCTCGGGCGAACTCTGGGGGCACCTGTGGATAAGCTTGCAGCGCCTGTTCTGGGGGCTGTCTGTCGGGATCGGCAGCGGCTTGTTGCTGGGGGTGTGGCTGGGGGCGTCACGCCAGGCGCAGACGCTGGTGCTGCCTACCTTCATCGCGCTGGCACAGATACCGACACTGGCCTGGATCCCGCTGTTCATGCTGTTCTTCGGCATAGGTGAATGGCTGAAGCTGGTGGTGCTGGTCAAGGCCGTGGTAGTGCCGGTGACCCTACACACACTGGTGGGCGTACGCGATGCCCAGCCCAAGTTGCGCGAAGCCGCCTTGGCCTTACGGCTGCCACGCCACCTGCTGTTGCTGCGCCTGCTGCTGCCGGCAGCCTTGCCGGCGTTTCTCACCGGCGTGCGGCTGGCCTTGGCCACGGGCTGGACATCACTGCTAGCCGTCGAGCTGCTGGCCTCGAGCGAAGGCATCGGTTACCTGATGGTGTGGGGGCGGCAGCTGTTCATGCTCGATCTGGTCATGCTGTGCATTCTGGTCATCGGCCTGGTGGGGGCACTGCTGGAGCGCAGTTTTTCGGCTTTGGAAAAGCGCCTGCTGTTCTGGCCACAAGCAGCCACAGGGGAGCAACGGCACGGGGCGGTGCCGCGCAGCTGGCAGAGCCTGCTGCTGCCCGTGGCGCTGCTGGCGGCGTGGCAGGCCAGCAGCCGCTATGGTTGGGTCGACACCAATATCCTGACCTCCCCGCTGCAGGTCCTGCATACGCTGCTTGACGGCCTGGCGGACGGCTCCTTACCCCAGGCGTTGCTGGCTAGCCTGCAACGCACCCTGACCGGCCTGGTACTGGGCGGCGGTGCAGGCCTGCTGGTCGGGTTGCTGCTTGGCCTTTCAACCACGGCCGAACGCCTGTTCGGGCCCAGCCTGTCGGCCTTGCGGCAAGTGGCGCTGTTTGCCTGGGTGCCGCTGCTCACTGCATGGTTCGGCCTGGGTGAGGCCGCCAAGCATGTCTTCGTAGGGCTGGCAGCGTTCTTCCCGCTGATGATCGCCACACAACGCGGCATTGCCAGCCTCTCGCCGCAGTTGGGCGAAGCCGCCCGCACCTTGCGCCTGAACCTGTGGCAACGCCTGCGCCTTCTGGTACTGCCCGGCGCGGCGCCGGGTATTTTTGCCGGGCTGCGCCTGTCACTGATCTACGCCTGGCTGGGCACTATCGGGGCTGAGTACTTCATGCCCTCGGACGGCGGTATCGCCAGCCTGATGATCGGCGCGCAGCAATTGTTCCGCATGGACCAGGTGATGGCTGCCATGGTTCTGATCGGCCTTATCGGCGCCCTGCTCGGCACCCTTGGGCAACGCCTGGAATCACGCGCAACGCGCTGGAGAACCGCATGAACCCTCTAAACACTTCGCACTTGAAAGCGGCCAACCAGGCCGATGTTCGCCCACCGCTGGTCAGTTTCGAAGGGGTCGGCAAAGTGTTCACCGTTGATGGGCGCCCCTTCGAGGCCATCCACAATTTCAACCTGTCGATCCGCGAAGGCGACTTCGTTGCCATTGTCGGTGCTTCCGGTTGCGGCAAATCCACGCTGCTGCGCCTGTTGGTGGGGCTGGATACCGACTACAGCGGCAGCATCCAGGTGGATGGCAAACCCGTGAGCGGTATTGGCGGCGAACGCGGTATCGTGTTCCAGGAGCACCGCCTGTTCCCCTGGCTGAGCGTGGAGCAGAACATCGCCCTGGGTTTGGTAAACGAGCACCTGACGCAGGGCGAGCGCGCCCGCCGCGTGCACGAGTTCGTGCAGCTGGTGGGCTTGGTGGGGTTCGAATCGGCGTACCCGCACCAGTTGTCTGGCGGCATGGCACAACGTGTAGCCATCGCCCGCGGCCTGGTGGCAAGCCCGCGTATCCTGTTGCTCGACGAGCCTTTTGGCGCACTCGATGCACTGACCCGCCAGCAACTGCAGGATGAACTGCTGGCCATCCGTGAACGCGCCGGCATCACCACCTTGCTGGTAACCCACGACGCCGAGGAGGCGACCTACCTGGCCGATCGGGTAGTGGTGCTGGAACCGCGCCCTGGCCGTATCAAGTCGGTGGTGCAGATCGACCTTCCGCACCCCAGGCTGCGCACAGGCGTTGCGCTGCACGGGCTACGCGAGCAGGTGCTGCACCAGATTACCGGGCACGGCGGCTACCTGCCGCCGCCAGCCCCGCGTGTCGAGGGCCTGCGGCCAGAGCTGATCGCACTATGAGCGATGGGGGAGGCTGCAGCTGCGAAGGCCCTCGGGCTGAGCAGGCCAGAAAACAGCTACAGATCAAGGCGATGGACGACACCGGCCGAGATGGGTATCATGCGTGCGCGTTGCACTCGTAGCTCAGCTGGATAGAGTACTGCCCTCCGAAGGCAGGGGTCGTGGGTTCGAATCCCGCCGAGTGCGCCATATCAAAAAAAGCCCCAGGCCAGTGCCTGGGGCTTTTTCGTTTGTGCGACATGTCGCATTCCTGGTACTCCCGTACCACGGGCCATTAATGATAGCGTGGGCGTCTTCCCGTTTTCCAAAACGGGCCCATAACAATGATTGGCGAAGGAATGCGCGCACTCATGTACCTGAAAAACCTGATCACCACTTCCCTGCTGGCGGCCGGCATCGGCTTGTTCGCCCTGCCCGCCCAGGCCAACCTCAGCCAACAGCAATCCACTGCCATCGTCAAAGCCTTCGAAGGCAGCAACCCTGACGACTTCAAGCAGTTCCTCGGCAAGCTCAAGGGCAGTGAACTGGCGAAGGCCGACGACCTGGCCAGTACCCTGGATGCCTACCTGACAGGCAAGCCCTTGGCAGCCGAGCAGCAGCATGAAGTGAACCGCCTGCTCGGCCTGTATACCCGTATCAAGTACGGCAAGGCCGCGACCGAAACCTTGCGTGAACTGGTTGCCATTCCAACCTTCAACGTCGACGGTACCCCTCAGTATCAAAACCCGGCGTTTTTGAAAATCGCCGACAAGATCAAGGCTCTGGCGCATGACTTTGGCCTGACCTTCCGCAACATCGACAACCGCGTTTACGAGATTTCGCTGGGCAGCGGCAAGGAAGTCGTCGGCCTACATGCCCACGCCGATGTTGTACCGGTGAACCCGGATAACTGGAAATTGCCCGACGGTACACGCCTGGATCCGTTCAAGGTCACCTTGGTGGGTGACCGCATGTATGGCCGCGGTACGGAGGATGACAAGAACGGTATCGTGGTGGCGATGTACGCGCTGAAGGTGGCAAAAGACGAAAACCTGCCGCTCGCACGGCAGTTCAAACTGCTGATCGACACCACCGAAGAAACCACCGGCGATGCCATCCCCTACTATTTCGAGCGCAACCCCACGCCGGACTACAACCTGGCGCTGGACGGCGGCTACCCGGTGGTCATCGCCGAAAAAGGCTATGGCACGGTCATGGCGACCTTCAACAAGCGCGCGGCCAGCGGCACCGGTGCTGAAATCACCGACCTGACCGGCGGGCTTGCCACCAATCAGATCCCCACCACATCGGTGGCCACCCTGGTCGCAGACAACCCTGCTGCCTTGGCAAAAAGCCTGAGCGACGCAGGAGCCGACTATGTCAAACGTAATGGCGGCGACTTCAGCATCGAGGCCAAGGCCGAAGGCAACAAGGTGGTGCTGACGGTGGCCGGCGTTTCGGCGCACTCTTCCGAACCGGAGTCGGGCGTGAACCCGGTGGCGCGCATGCTGGGCTTCATCAACGGGCTGGGCCCACAGGTGCCACTCAAGCAAAACCAGTTCACCGATGCAGCCCGCTACGCGGCAGAGAATTGGGGCCTGGACTATTTGGGCAACAAGCTGGGCATTGCTTACAAAGACGCCTTCATGGGGCCGCTGACCGCTTCGCCGACATTCGTTGGTGTGGATGACAAGGGCCTGAAGCTTGCCGTGAACTTGCGCATCCCCAAAGGCAAGCCCGTTGCCACGATCCAGGATGAAATCGCTGGGAAGCTCGGCAAATGGAGCGAGCAAAGCCACACCTCGGTGGTCTTCGACTACAGCCTGGACGAGCCGATGTACCGCAACCCTGAGGGTGAGTGGGTGAAAGCGCTGCTGGCAGTGGCCACCGAGAACCTGGGCATGAAGCACGAGTTCGGCACTTCGGCAGGTGCAACTTCAGTGCACGACTTGCCCAACGGCGTGCAATTCGGCCTGGCCATGCCAAACGTGAAATACACCGGGCACAACGACAACGAGTTCAAGACCGTGGAGCAGTTCATGCTGGACTTGCAGATCGTGAGTGAAATGGTCGCGCGTATCGGGCAAATGCCCAAGCTCTGAGGCGGCATCCACTGCACTCAGGCGGGGGCGGTATCAGCTGAAAAAAGCGCCTTGGCGAGGGTCATGACGTTTTTCAATCGGCTCGATGCCGTTTCCTGCATTGCCGTGCAGGCTGGCGTGCCGGATGCTTTAGTAACTCACGCACCACACCACCCGCAGAGGCCCGTATGAAGAACGTCGAGCAGATCCTCAAGAGCAAGTCCGAGCACCAGACCGTCCACACCATCGGCCCGGACGATTCGGTGCTCGACGCACTCAAGCTGCTGGCCGAGAAAAACATCGGCGCGCTGCCAGTGGTTGAGGGCAACCAGGTTATCGGGATCGTCAGTGAGCGTGATTATGCGCGCAAGCTGGTGTTGAAAGGCCGCTCATCCGCCGCTACGCCAGTGCGCGACATCATGAGTGCGCCCGTGGTGACCGTGGAGCCGAAGCAGAACCTGGAGTACTGCATGAACCTGATGACCAACCGTCACTTGCGCCACCTGCCGGTGGTCAGCAACGGCGAGCTGCTCGGGCTGTTGTCGATCGGTGACCTGGTCAAGGAAACCATTGCAGAACAGGCCGGCCTGATTGTGAAGCTGGAACAGTACATCCGGGGCGAATGAGCCTGTCAGTGATAAGCGCGCTCCAGCTCGTCCAGCTGGTGGTCAAAGCTGCGCAGGCGCGCTGACCAGGTATACACCAGCACTTCCAGGTCTCGGTTGAGTACTGTGGTAGTGCCGTCGTATTGCGGCATTGCCTCGCCCAGGTCCAACTGATAGCGCTCTCGCGCCATTGCCTGTGCCACGCTGGAGAGGTCACGGGCGTTGGCCAACCAGTGGTGATGGTGATCATGCACTTCACGGTCGAGTGCACGGCATTGGCATTTCAGTGCATCCAGGCTCTGGTCGAGCGGTGTGCCCTTGAGCTCCCCCATCACCTCCTCGAAGGTTCGGCCTGAGTGCCAGTAGCTGCCCCAGAAGTACCGGTCGAACACCGTTTCTACACGGCGCAGCGCCACTTTGGTGTTCCAGATGGTCAGCAAGGTGTGGCCCTGCACCACTTCACGCTTGTTCAAGCGCAGCTGTTGCCAGGCGATCCAGGTGAGCGTGGTGAGTGAATAGGCGACGATAACCGCAGCAGCAGCGTACAAAAAATGCACAGCCTGGTTCAGGTAATAGGCTTGGCGGATACCGTAGAAGTAACTGGCCGTGAGCGTGCCCAGGATCAACAAGGCGCACCAGAAACCCGATGCATAGGGATCTTTCATCGCGCTATCCCCTTATTGTTTACCTGAGCATAGCAACGGCCAATCACCCTTCAGGTGCCGCTCGGCGCTTTATTTCTTGCTCGAATGCAGCGCCTCGTTCAACTGGTCGATCATGGGAATCCAGTCGGCATCGGCGGTGTAGCTTTCCTTGAGAAAAGCGCGCTGGGCATCGCTCCAGAACGGCGCATCCACCAGCTTCACATCCTCGGGAAGGGGCGAATGGGTGGTGATGAAACGGTCGATTTCCACGGGGTCGTCAGGCAGACCCAGCTGCTTGAAAATCTCTGAAAAATGATGAGTCGGGCTATCCATGGTTCCTCCTAGATACCGGCTTCGGCTACTGAGCCAGGGCACGGCATGATGTGAAAGCTTGCTGAACGCGATCATCCGCCTGTGGATAGACAGCACGCAGCCAGGGAAGACTCGAAATAACCCGTATATTTGTCCGAGCGCTGCAGGAAGCGAGGGGCTGCAGGCAGCCCTCGGCAGTCAGACCGGGGCGCGGCGCAGGGTTGCCAGGAACGTGGCAGCGCCAATGAAAAGCCCGGCAAAGGTGCGGTTCAGGCGCTTTTGCTGCCGCGGCGTACGCAGCAGGCGCAATACCCGCGAGGCAAGGCCGGTGTAACCTGCCATTACCAGCATATCGACGGCCACCATGGTCACGGCGATGGCAATGTACTGCGGCAGCAGCGGGGCATGCGGGTTGATGAACTGTGGCAGTACCGCCAGCATGAACACCAGGGCCTTGGGGTTGCTGACATTGACCAGAAAACCGCGGAATACCAGGCTCAGCGGTTTGCCGATGGGGCGTACGCCAGATTCATCGGTCATGTCCAGGGGCAAGGCGCGCCATTGCTTGTAGGCCAGGTACACCAGGTAGGCCACACCGAACCACTTGATGAACTGGAACGCGGTTGCGGAGGCGGCGAGGATGGCCCCCACACCCGCAGCGATGATGGCGATCTGCATGAGCAGCCCGAGCTGCAGCCCCAAGGCGTTCCAGTACCCACGCCAGAAACCATATTGCAGGCCGCTGGACATCGAGGCGATTGCCCCGGCGCCCGGCGACAGGCTGATCACCCAGCACGCGGCAAAAAAGCCCAACCACACTTCCATAGACATCGCACACCTCGCTCGAACACATGTTGCAAAACGTTAAGCTAAGGCGCCGATGAAAAAATGACCAGAAGATTTTAAGGGGGTGGGTAGCGGCTCATCGCCAGCAACGAGCTTGCCGGCGATGAGCTTAAGGCTCAACCCAAGGTTTCGAGCTCGGCCTGCATGCCTTCCAGGGTTTCCAAGGCCTCCATCCACGCTTCTTCAAGCTCGCCTTCACGCTGCTTGAGTGTGCTCTGGCGTACCAGCAACTGCCGCAACTCGTCCTTGCGCGCAGCTTCATACAGGCCGCCGTCGCCAAGGGCGGTTTCGATCTCGGCCAGCTGAGCGTGTACCTGGCCAAGCTCGGCCTCAAGCTTGTCGGCGGCCTTCTTGTGCGGCGCCAGTTGCTGACGCAAGGCGGCAGCCGCCTGACGCGTGGCCTTCTTGTCAGTCTTGTCCGGGTTCACCGGCGAGCTGCTGGCCGGCGCACTGCGCTGGCGGTACTCCACCAGCCAGCGGCTGTAGTCGTCCAGGTCACCGTCGAACGGCTCGACCTTGCCATCGGCTACCAGCAGGAAGTCGTCAGTGGTGCTTTTGAGCAGATGGCGATCGTGAGAAACCACCACGACTGCACCGGCAAACTCCTGCAAGGCCATGGTCAGCGCCAGGCGCATTTCCAGGTCCAGGTGGTTGGTAGGTTCGTCCAGCAGCAGCAGGTTGGGCCGCTCCCAGGCGATCAGCGCCAGGGCCAGGCGGGCTTTTTCGCCACCCGAGAAGTTCACTACCGGCTCGTCGACACGGTCACCATGGAAGTCGAAGCCACCCAGGAAGTCGCGCAGGGTCTGCTCGCGCTCGGCGGGGGCAATGCGCTGCAGGTGCAGCAACGGGCTGGCCTTGTCGTCCAGCGAGTCCAGTTGATGCTGGGCAAAATAGCCCACAGCCAGGTTTTCACCCAGCACCAGGCGCCCTGCCAGGGGCTGGAGCTCGCCCGCCAGGTTCTTGATCAGCGTGGACTTGCCCGCACCGTTGGGGCCCAGCAGGCCGATGCGCGCCCCTGGCGTGAGCTGCAGCTTGACCTTGTCGAGTACCGACTTGTCCGCGTAACCAAGACGGCCTTCAGACAGGCTCAGCAACGGGCTGGAGATTTTGTGCGACTCGCGGAACACGAAATCGAAGGGCGAATCCACATGCGCCGCCGACAGCTCTTCCATGCGTTCCAGGGCTTTGATACGGCTTTGCGCCTGGCGTGCCTTGGTGGCCTGGGCCTTGAAGCGGGCGATGTACTTTTCCATGTGCGCACGCTGCGCCTGCTGCTTTTCGTACGCCTGCTGCTGCTGCGCCAGGCGCTCGGCACGGGTGCGCTCGAAGGCGGTGTAACCCCCCTTGTACAGGTTCAGCTTGCGTTGCTCGACGTGCAGCACATGGTCGACCACCGCATCCAGGAAGTCACGGTCGTGGGAAATCAGCAACAGCGTGCCCGGGTAGCTCTTGAGCCAGTCTTCCAGCCAGAGGATGGCGTCGAGGTCCAGGTGGTTGGTGGGCTCGTCGAGCAACAGCAGATCGGACGGGCACATCAAGGCCTGGGCCAGGTTCAGGCGCATACGCCAGCCACCGGAGAAATCACCCACCCGGCGATCCATCTGCTCATTGGTGAACCCGAGGCCTGCCAGCAATTTGCGCGCACGGGCGTCGGCGGTGTAGCCATCGGCGCTTTCCAGCTCACTGTGCAGCCGGGCCAGGGCAGTACCGTCATGCAGCTGCTCAGCCTCGGCCAGTGCGGCCTGGACCTTGCGCAGGCGCACATCGCCATCAAGCACGTAGTCCACCGCCAGGCGATCGAGGGTATCGACCTCCTGGCGCATATGGGCAATGCGCCAGTCGCCAGGCAGCTGGCAGTCGCCGCCATCGGGCGACAGCTCACCGCGTAGCAGGGCGAACAGGCTGGATTTACCGGCGCCGTTGGCACCGATCAGGCCGGCCTTGTGACCGGTGTGCAGGGTCATCTCGGCGCCGTCTAGCAAGCGCTGCGGACCACGCTGTAAAGTGAGGTTGGATAGTCTGATCATGATGGTCGCGGAGTCTACCAGCTTCCTCGGCCCATAGCGCGGGTACAACCATGCAAAGCGACTTGTGGAATCACGCATTGGCCTTGTATGCCAGGCCCGGTGTGGAGGCAGCGTGCCTTGAACTGCAAAGGCAAGGGGGGGACGTGTGCCTGCTGCTGTGCGCGACCTGGTTGCAGGCCCGCGCAGTGCCTTTCAGCGATGAGCGCGCGCACGTATTACAGGGCTGTGCCGGCCGCTGGCAACGGGAGGTGGTCGCCCCGCTGCGCAGCCTGCGCCAGCAATGGCGTGAAGCGGCTGGCAGTGACAGCCAACTGGCGCTGCTGCGTGAACAACTGAAAGGGATGGAGCTGCAAGCCGAAAAAACCCTGCTACATCGCCTTCAGGTCTGCGCGGCACAGTGGCCTTGCGGGTCATCCGCTGGCGCAGGCGACTGGCTGGCCCGGCTTGCGCCAGGCTCTGCCAGGGGCCACGACGCGCTTGATCGGCTGCGCGCCGCGGCTAGGGCGTATCAGGAAGCCGAAGACGAAGTCTGAGCGGCGCCTGTGTCGGCCGTGGCGGTAGTGCTGCCAGTGGCCGAGTTGCTGCTGGCAGTGCCCGCCGGCTTGGCGTCAGCAGGCTTGCTGGCAGCCGCCCGCGCAGGTGCCTTGGCCGCGGGCTTGGCCTTGGCAGTAGAGGCACTGCTGGGCGACTTTGTTGCAGCGGGCTTGGCAGCAGGTTTTGCCGCAGTACGCGTGGCAGCAGGTTTAGCTGCAGGTTTCGCAGCTGACGTGGTGGCCGGCTTTGCTGCAGTAGCTTTGGCAGCAGGCTTGGCGGCGGCGGTTTTTGCAGCTGGCTTGGCTGCTGGGGTTCTGGCAGCGGGTTTGGCAGCAGGTGCCTTACCTGCCGGCTTGGCGGTCGCGGTTTTTGCCGCAGGCTTGGCAGCGGCGGCCTTGGGTGCAGGCTTGGTCGCGCTGGCCTTGGCCGCAGGTTTGGCCGCAACGGGCTTGGCAGCCTGGGCGGCGCGCTGGTCCAGTGCCTTGGTGGCAGCTTCACGCACCTTACCCACGCCCTGCGCCAGCTTCAGGCTGTCCTGAGCATCACGCTTGAGTTGCTGAATATACGAACGCGTCTGGGTTTGACGGTCTTTCAAGGAGTCGAGCAGCTCTTCCAGAGCCCCCACTGCCTTTTGCGCCTTGGACTGCGACTTGGCTTTACCCGCCTTCGCGGCGTCTTGCAGTTTCAGACGGCCATTGTGCAGTTTCTCTTGAGCCTTGCCGCGCTGTTTCTCCAACTTGGCGAGCAATTTTTCCGCATCAGCCAGCGCTTGCGAGCAGGCTTCCTCCAAATGGTCGAGCAGGCTACCTGAAAGTTGTTGAAGCAGGTGTAAAGGCGTACTGACTGGCTTCTTTTTAGCCGACATGGCTTACCTCCTGGCTGACGAGATTACGGCTCATACTATGCTTCTGCTGCTGACGCCGCTAGGGCATGTTGACCGTAATATCCATGCCCTGTTGCATGCCGGGGCAAAGTTGCAGTAGCGCCGCCCGCCAAGTGTAGCGGCGGTGAACAGCCGCGCTGCAAGCAAAGGCTGGCATACTTGGCCCTTCATCCACTCAGGGGCTGATCATGCCGCGCTATCTTGTTCTGGGTTTGTGCCTGCTGGCGCCTTTGTGCATGGCCGATAACGACGAGCACGACCTCGCCTACAGCCTGGGGGCCAGCTTGGGCGAGCGCTTGCGCCAGGACATGCCCGGCCTGCAACTGGATGCCCTGGTCGAAGGCCTGCGCCAGTCGTACCAGGGTCAGCCGCTGAAGCTGGACCAGGCGCGCATGCAGGCACTGCTACAACAACATGAGGCTCAGCAGGCGGATACGGCGACGCAGAAGTTACAAGCCGCAGAAGTGCGTTTCATGGCCAACGAGCGGGCGCGTCACGGCGTACATGAATTGCAACAAGGCATTCTGTACAGCGAAATCCAACCCGGCAGTGGCGCTCAGCCAAAAGCGGCAGGCAAGGTGCAGGTGAACTACGTAGGGTGGCTACCGGATGGCTCGGTGTTCGACCGCAGCCAATCGCCGCAATGGTTCAGCCTGAACTCGGTGATCGAGGGCTGGCGGGTGGCATTGCCACAGATGCGGGCGGGCGCAAAGTGGCGCCTGGTGATCCCGTCGGCACTGGCCTACGGCGCCGACGGAGCGGGTGACCTCATCGCCCCCTACACTCCGCTGGTCTTTGAAATCGAGTTGCTGCAAGCAGGCGACTAGCGCAGCGCCTCAGGCCTGAACCGCGCCTTCTTCCTTGTGCGCGGTGTGCAGCACTTCGATCAGGCAGTCTTCAAGTTCAAAGCGTTCGTGCAACAGGCTGCCCAGCTTGCCAAGTTTCTCGGCAAAACGCTCAGTGTCGCGGCACTCGGCCTTTTCGCAATGGTCGTTGAACGCCAGCGCAATCTGGGTGATGTCGATAATTCGAGGGTTGATCTCTTCGGCCAGCTCCAGCGCTTTTTCATCGCCAAATGCCTTGGCTTCACTGATCAGCTGTTCGCACACTTCGAAGTGCCAGGCCGATACATAATCCACCAGCAAGGCGCAGAAGTCGCCGTTGGTGTCCTTGTCGGCAAAGGCAGGCTTCACATCACGCAGGGCAGCGAATGCGTGTACCAGTTCCTGGCGCTCCGCTAGCCAACGGTCGATCAGGTTGTTTACCCCGCCCCAGCGTTCCTGAGCATTCTGACAACTATCTAGCATGGCGATCTCTTCCCTTTTGGGTAGATGCCGCTGCACCTCGTACCCGAACCTTGCGGCACAAAAGTGGATCAGCAGAACGGCATCGAGCCGTAGTATTTTGCGTTATGCGTGCAGGCAGATTATTCCCGCACGTGCTGCCCTTCAAGGTACGCAGCGGACTAACTTCGTACAAGTGTTTAATACACGGTTACACGGCCACTGGTCGCGCTGGAGGTCCACAGCGCCTGTGCAAGCTACCTGAGGTCGCGCATTGCCAAGGTATGTATGCGGCTCGCCAGCAGATAGCCCAACGGCAGCGTGGCCAGCAGCAAGAACGCCAGCAGGCTCCACTCGGGAAGGGTCAGGTCCAGAAAGCTCCAGGCCAGCGAGTTGCAGTCGGCGCTGCCAAACAACAGCTGCCGGGCGGCCTCGCTCCAGGACTGCCTGAACAGGCGCGCCAGCGGCACCGGGCAGGCGTGGCCGGCATCGTCCGCACCCTGCAGCCATACGTGCCGTGCGGCCAGCAGGGCACCGGCCAGCGCACAACCCAGTGCAACCCGCGCATAGCGGCGCTTGCCTGGCGAGGCAGGGGCATGGAGCGTTGCCAGCAGGCATACCAGCGCATAGCCCCCGAGCATCAACCGCTGGCTGAAACACAATGGGCAAGGCGAAAGCGCCAGCGCTGCCTGCAATTGGAAGGTGGCGATCAGCACCACGAGCGCGCCCAGGCAGGCAGGTAGGAAGAAGGTGCGCAAGCGGGCCGGCAGCATGGGCGTTGAATGTTCCGGGGTTGGTAGGGTAGGCCTGAAACGGTAGAGGAAACGTATCCTTTGTTTCAAGGCGCTACTGCCCAGACAATTCACTGCACGGCGAAGGAAATTTCCAGCTACATGGTAGGAAGGGCCTTAGGACAAAGACCGCAGAATTTACCTACACCAGTGGAGAAATTACCCGCCCCCTAAGCCCGCTGCATTGCGCGGGCCCAGGGGTGGTTCAGGCGCGGACGCTTTCTGGCAGGGGCAACGCCAGCAGGCGCTCATCAAGCAGGCCAAGGCCTTCCTGGAACAGCTGGTTGCTGCGCTCGGTTTCACCCAACCCCGCCAGTAACCGAGCCAGCTCGGCGCAGGTTTCCGGGTTGCGCTCCATGCGCAGGCTGCTTTCCAGATAATCCCTGGCCTTGCCCCACAGACGGTTCTGCAGGCTCAGGCGGCCCAGGGTAAGCAGCAGGCTGGCGTCCTGCGGGTGCTCTTTGAGCCAACCTTCGGCGGTTTGCAGCTGACGCGCAGGGTCATCACCGCGAACCAGACCATACAGCCGGGCCAGGTGGCTTTCGTACTGGCGCTTGAGCGCAGCGCGCAGCACCTGCTCGGCCTCGCTTTGGGCGCCTGCCTGGCGTAGCTGCTCGGCATAGGCCAGCACTAGCTGCGGCTCCTGGCGCTGGGCAGACGTCAATTGCTGCCAGGCGCGTTCAAGGGCCTGCCGGGCGGTTTGGGCATCTTCACCACGGGTGGCTGCCAGGCTCAGGTTCTGGCCCCAGGCACGGCGCTCCAGCGCCGCCAGCTCGGCAGGCGGCAATACCTTGCCCTTGCGCAGGTCTGGCATCAGGCGGATCAGTGCCGACCAGTCGCCGCGCTCCAGGTGCAGGCGTTGCAGCAGGCGCAACACCTGGGTGTTGTGCGGATGGCGTTGTTGCATGGCCAGCAGTGTTTCCAAGGCGCCATCGCTATCCCCGCGGTCCATCTGCAACTGGGCATGGGTCAGGGCAACGGCCAGTTCGGCTTGCGGCTGGCGTTCCAGGGCGCGCTCCAGCAGGTTGTCGCTGTCTTCGATGCGGCCCTGTTCGTTCGCCGCACGTGCAGCACCCAGGTAATACATCAAAGGCTGGCGCTCGGCCTCGGCGGCACGGTGCAGGTGGCGCTGGGCACTGGCCCAGCGGCCCTCGGCAAGGTCCAGCTGCCCTTGCTCGACGGCCAGCCGATTACGCCGGCTGCGGTTGCGGCGCGACCAGGGGTTGACCGCACCGCTTGAGGCCAGCACCAGCCCAACCAGAAAGCGCAGCAACAACAACACCGCCACCACCGCAAGCAACCCCAACAGGGCAGCCCACAAGCCGGACTGATAACGGAAACTGCCATAGGACACCATCACGTAGCCGCTGTGGTTGGCCACGGCCACACCCAGTGCTGCGGCAACCACGATGGCCAGCACCGCCAGCAGGTACACGCGCTTCATGGCTTGCCCCCCTCGGCATCAGCCGGCAAGTGGCGGCGCTGGATGTAGTTTTGCACGGCAGCCAGGCTCTGGCTGAGGTCAGGGGTGACCACCGATACCGGCTGCTCGGCCAGAGCGTTGAGGCTGTCGAGCATGGCCTTGCTTTGCGGGTTATCGGCGTTGAAGTTGGCCACCAGCACGCTGCGGGCATCATCCAGTGCCTGGGTGTAGACCTTGGCATCACCGTTGAGCGCGGCCCACTGGGCCTGTTCGATGGTGAGGCTCAGTGCCAGGCGCAACTGGTTAAGTTGCTGGCCTGCCAACAGAGGCCGCACGTTGTCGTCGGCATTGAAGTCGATCTGGAAGTACTTGGAGATCTCCGACCACCACTGCGCCAGGCGGCTTGGGCCATCGCCATCTGCGGTGAGTGCGCCCATTGCATTGGCATCGCTGGAAAACTCCGGCGACTGGGCGCTGAGCTGTTGCACTTGCTCACGCTGGGCGGCCAGCTTGAGGAACAGGCCAGTGCGGTCGGGTTGCTGGGTGCTGCTGAGGGTAGCGAGGCTGCGGGCCAGTTGCTCGCGGGCAGCGAAGGCACCCGGGTCGCTCTGTTCGCGCAGAATTTCGTCCGCACCCTCGACCAGCGCCTTGGCACTGGTGATGTCCTGCAGGGCCGACAGGCGCAGGGTCGCCAGGCGCAGCAGGTGCTCGGCCTCGGCCAGGCGCCACTCCTTGCGGCTTTCGCCCAGCACAGTTTCAACCCGCTGGCTGAGGCGCTGCTGATCGCCTTGCAACTGGGCGACCAGCCGGCGGCGGTCTTCCAGCTCGCTGGCCGCCGGCAGGCTGGCCAACTGCGCGCTAATTTGCTGCTCACGCTGCTGCAGTGCCTCGGCGCGCTGGTTCAATGCTTCGAGGTGCTGGCCCTGGTCGAATTCATCGCCCTGCAGCTGGTGCACCTGCCAGGCACCCCAGCCACCGACGCCAACGCCCGCAGCGCCCAGCAGCAAGGCCAGCGCAGCCAGGCCGTTGCCGGAGCGTTTGCCGGAGGGGGGGGTGACGGGCTCCGTCGGCACCTGGGCCGCGGTTTGATCATTATTGGACAAGACAGTCTCGCTCACGTATCCATCCTTTGCATGGGGGCGCATCGCGTACAGCTTAGCGCCTAATCGGCAGGTGCAGCGCTGCGCTGCACGGCTGCCAGCAAGGCCGTGGCGCTGGCGCCACGGCAATCCACAACCTGTTGGGCCCCTGCGGCCCTGGCCTGTTCGGCTACCCGCGGGCTCGGCACGAACAGCGGCATGCGCGCAATCTGCGGCCACGCGGTGCCAGCCAGCTGCTGCAAGTGTTCGAAACCCTGCCCACTGCTGACCACCACGCCATTGAGGCGTTCCGCGTGGATGCGCTGCATCAGGGTACCTGCCGGGTAAGCAGGCAGGCAGCGACGATACAGTTCCAGATATTCGACGCTAGCACCTAGCTGTGCAAGACGCTCTGCCAGCAGTTCGCGACCTCCTACGCCGCGCACAATGAGCATGCGCGGGGCGGCACCCGCCACCGCCTGGCGCAGCGCTGGCACCGCCAGCAAGGCTTCGCTGTCATCGCCTGCCGCCGGGTAGCTCACGTGCAGGCCTGCCTGTTGCAATACGGCAGCGGTCGCTGCACCCACGGTGAACCAGCCGCGCGGCGGCATAGGCAGGCCACACGCGGCCACCTGTTCAAGCAGCAACCTGGCAGCCGGCTTGCTTACCACGATAATGCCGCCAAACTGCCCCAGCTCACCCAACAGTGCCCGTTGCCTGGCGTCGGGAAGTACAGGTTCAATGGCCAGCAAGGGCAGGCAACTGCTACCCACCCCGGCGTCAGCCAGGCTTTGCGACAGCGCCGCGCAGTCCTCGGCAGGCCGGGTCAGCAACAGGCGCCAGGGGCTCACGGGTGCCCGGCCTCGCCATAGACTTCCTTGAGGATAGCCTCGGCGCCCTGGCTCAGCAGGTCTTCAGCCACTTGCATGCCCAGGGCTTCTGCGTGCGTCCGTGGCGCGCGGGCCTGGGCAACCAGCAGAGTGCCGCCGTCAGGGTGACCAACCAGGCCACGCAGCCACAGTTGGTCCTGCTCGAGCACTGCATAGCACGCGATGGGCACCTGGCAGCCCCCGTTCAGGCGCTTGTTCAAGGCGCGCTCGGCGACTACGCGGTCGGCGGTTTCCTCATGGTGCAAGGCTGCCAGCAGCGCATGGATGTGCGCGTCGGCACTGCGGCACTCGATGCCGACCGCGCCCTGGCCGCCAGCGGGAAGGCTGTCATCGACGCTGATACTGTCGGTGATGCGGTCTTCGAAGCCCAGGCGAATCAGCCCGGCAGCCGCCAGAATGATCGCGTCATATTCGCCGGCATCGAGCTTGGCCAGGCGCGTATTGACGTTACCGCGCAAAAAGCGGATTTGCAGGTCGGGCCGGCGGGCCAGCAGCTGGGTTTGCCGGCGCAGGCTTGAGGTGCCGACGACACTGCCGGCCGGCAGCGCCTGAAGGCTGTCAAAGCGGTTGGAGACAAACGCGTCGCGCGGGTCTTCGCGCTCGCAGATGCAGTACAGCCCCAGGCCTTCGGGGAAGTCCATGGGTACGTCCTTCATCGAGTGCACAGCGATGTCGGCTTCGTTGTCGAGCAGGGCGTTTTCCAGCTCCTTGACGAACAGGCCCTTGCCGCCGATCTTCGCCAGGGGAGCATCCAACAGCTTGTCGCCGCGGCTCACCATCGGCACCAAGGACACGTGCAGGCCTGGGTGAGCCTGCTCAAGACGGGCTTTGACGTATTCGGCCTGCCACAGGGCCAATGCACTTTTACGGGTGGCAATGCGGATTTCGCGAGTGGACATGTAACGCCCCGATACATAGAAATGCCGCCGATGATAACAGCATCGTCGGAGGCACTAGCAGATGCGGGTCAACAGCGGGTGCGATGCTGAACCTGGGGCGGGAGTAGTGGGGGCAGGTGTATCAAGGCCGCTGGGCGGCCTGTCGCGGGCAAGCCCGCTCCTGTACAGAAGGCCGGCAACGTTAGAGGTTCTGCATCATTTTGCGCACACCGGCCACGTGGCGGCGGCTCACCGTGAGGGCGTCACCATCGAGCCCTTTGAGGTAAAGCTGGAAATGGCCGAGCGGCGTACGCTGCAGGCGCTCGATACGCTCACGGGCGACCAGTGCGTTGCGATGGATACGCACGAAGCGATCACCGAACTCGTCTTCCAAGGCCTTGAGCGGTTCATCCAGCAGCACCTCGCCACCTTCATGACGCAAGGTCACATACTTGTGATCGGCGATGAAATAGATCACCTGGGGTATGGGGATCAGCTCGATGCCTTTGCGGGTTCTGGCACTGATATGGCTACGTGGCCCACCCCCTTCGCTGCCCGGCCGGGTGAGCGCGGCCAGTTGCGCACGGTTGGGTTTGTCCGCCTTGCGCAGCGCGTCGCGCAGGGTTTGTGGCTGTATCGGTTTGGTCACATGGCTGAGGGTGCTGCCGTCGAATGCCTCGGCGCCATATTCGTCATCACCGGTGCAAAACACCAACGCCGGCGGCGCCTCGCGCTCGCACAGGCGCGCGGCCACCTGCAGGCCATCGAGCCCTGGCATGCCGATATCCAGCAAAACCACATCAGGCTTGAGGCTTTCAATCAGTGCAAGCGCTTCCTCGCCATTCGTGGCACTTGGCTCCAGCACGGTGTAACCCTCGAGTTCACCGAGCAATCGGCTTAGGCGTTCGCGGCCTTGGGGTTCGTCATCAACGATCAGGACATTCATAGTTGCGCTGGATTCCTGAATGAGTCTGCACGGTCATGGCGTAGACAGGTGTGAGTGGCGCGATGCTGCGTGTCACGCTCTAGACCGGTGCGATGGCCAAAGATTCACTGGAGCCGGCAGATTCGCTGCCCACCCCTTGTCAAACTGTAGACGGTCCGTGGAACACTGCCGTTCAATCCTGAAAATCTCTGCAACGGTTTTGCGCGGCCTTCGTCCGTCGATTAACTGCGCCTGGCGCCCTGCGGCAGCGGGCCCAACCCTGCTATCATCGCGGCAATTTTTTCGTTCACGCCTGCAATGAGTGAATTCATGAGCACTGACAAGACCAATCAGTCCTGGGGCGGCCGCTTCAGTGAGCCCGTCGACGCCTTCGTCGCCCGTTTCACCGCCTCGGTAGACTTCGACAAGCGCCTGTACCGCCACGACATCATGGGCTCGATTGCCCACGCAACCATGCTGGCACAGGTCGGCGTCCTCAGCGATGCCGAGCGTGACACCATCATCGATGGCCTCAAGACCATCCAGGTCGAAATCGAAGCCGGCACCTTCGATTGGCGCGTCGACCTCGAAGACGTGCACATGAACATCGAAGCACGCCTCACCGACCGCATCGGCATCACCGGCAAGAAGCTGCACACCGGCCGCAGCCGCAACGATCAGGTGGCTACCGATATCCGCCTGTGGCTGCGTGACGAAATCGACCTGATCCTGGGCGAAATCACCCGCCTGCAAAAAGGGCTGCTGGAACAGGCCGAGCGCGAAGCCGAAACCATCATGCCAGGCTTCACCCACTTGCAAACCGCCCAGCCGGTCACCTTTGGCCACCACCTTTTGGCCTGGTTCGAGATGCTCAGCCGCGATTACGAGCGCCTGGTCGATTGCCGCAAGCGCACCAACCGCATGCCATTGGGCAGCGCTGCACTGGCCGGCACCACCTACCCCATCGACCGCGAGCTCACGTGCAAGCTGCTGGGCTTCGAGGCCGTGGCAGGCAACTCGCTCGATGGTGTCTCGGACCGTGATTTCGCCATCGAATTCTGCGCTGCGGCCAGCGTGGCGATGATGCACCTGTCGCGCTTCTCGGAAGAGCTGGTGCTGTGGACCAGCGCGCAGTTCCAGTTCATCGACCTGCCAGATCGCTTCTGCACCGGCAGCTCGATCATGCCGCAGAAGAAGAACCCGGACGTGCCGGAGCTGGTGCGTGGCAAGAGCGGCCGCGTGTTTGGCGCCCTGACTGGCTTGCTGACCCTGATGAAAGGCCAGCCGCTGGCCTACAACAAGGACAACCAGGAAGACAAGGAACCGCTGTTCGACGCCGCCGACACCCTGCGCGACTCGCTGCGCGCCTTTGCCGACATGATCCCGGCCATTAAGCCCAAGCACGCCATCATGCGTGAAGCCGCCCTGCGTGGGTTCTCCACCGCAACCGACCTGGCCGACTACCTGGTGCGCCGTGGCCTGCCGTTCCGTGACTGCCACGAAATCGTTGGCCACGCGGTGAAGTACGGTGTAGACACCGGCAAGGACCTTGCCGAAATGAGCCTGGAGGAACTGCGCCAGTTCAGCGACCAGATCGAGCAGGACGTGTTCGCGGTGCTGACCCTGGAAGGCTCGGTGAATGCCCGTAACCACATCGGCGGCACGGCGCCTGCGCAGGTACGCGCGGCGGTTGCCCGTGGCACGGCGCTGCTGGCCCAGCGGGCCTAGGTGCCGCAGCGGCCTTGCGCATCGCGTCGCAAGGCCGCCCCCGTCACTGTTTGCGGTTACGCATCATCTCGAGGAAGGCCGGCATCGCCGCTTCCTTGTCTGCGACAATCCGTGCGACGTGCGGGTTCTCGCCCATCTGCTGCAGCAATGCCTTGGCCTGGGGGAAGTCCGCCAGCAAGTCGATGTTCAGCACTTTCTTGCCCACAGCGCTCGCCAGGTCAACCGAGAAGCAGAACATCAGGTCGGCCAGGGTCAGTTGATCGCCCGCCACGAAGGGTGCGAAACGCCCGTTGCGCTTGAGGGTGGCGAAGCCGGACAGCAACTCGGTGCGCGCCTTCTCCTTGACCAGCGGCTCCACAGGCGTGCCGAAGAACGCTTCGGCGTAGCAGGTGCGCGCAGGCAGCTCGATGTACAGCTCGATTTCCTTGACCAGCTCACGCACCTTGGCCTGGGCGAACGGGTCAGCCGGCAGCAGCGCCTTGCCGCCTTGGGTGTGCTCGATGTAATCGAGAATGACGCTGGTTTCACTCAAGAAACCGTGCTCGGTTTGCAGCACCGGCACCTTGCCACGTGGGCTGACTTCCAGTACCTGCGGGGTCTGGCCACTGAAGAACAGCACCTCTTCGAAAGGCACGCCCTTTTCCAGCAAGGCCAACTTGACCATGTTGTAGTAGTTGCTGACAGGGAATCCGTAGAGCTTGAGCATGGGTTGACAGCCTCCGGGCCGTAAGAAAATGGCACGGCTTTTATAGCCCCATCGCCCGCGCCTGACCAGCGTCATGCACGCGGTCGATGGCCGGGCATTGCCAATACAGCCGTGGCAAACTGTGCATCCCACAACAGGAGTTGCGCCATGAGCGAACATACCGACATCGACGATGATCAAGACGACGAGGCCTTTGCCGAGGCTACGTTGACGCAGGCAATCGAGAACCAGATCGAGAGCGGCGAGCCCCCTGCGGCCAAGGCCACGTTCAACAAGCTGACCCTGGTCGGCTACGCGCGCGAAGACATCCTGAACCTGATGGCACACGTTCTTGCCTTCGAGATCGACAACATGCTCAGCGAAGACCGCGAGTTCGACGGCCAGTGGTACGAAGCGGCGCTGCGCGCATTGCCTGAGCTGCCGCCTGAGATGGATCAAGGCGACGACGAATAAGCCGGCTACACTCCTAGGTCAGGCACCCCTTGCGGTGCCGCCATCCTTGTCTGGAAGTCAGGAGTCGCCATGTCCTTTTCCCCCGAATTGATCGCCGAACTGGAAGTACTTGCGCTGTTCAACCTCGACAGCAGCCAGGAAGGCATCAAGATTCACAACAACGCCTCCCCCACCCTGATCGCTGCGGCGCAGCGCCTGCACGACAAGGGCCTGACCGATCAGCCTGACGGCGGTTACCTGACCAGCCTTGGGCACGATGCGGTAGAGAGCGTGCAGTTGCTGCAGAACATCCTCAGATCACCGCAGCCAGCCTGAAACCCGAGCACCCCCGGTGGGAGCGGTTTCAGCCGCGAGCCCTGGGGGTGCGCCAGCACTGCGTCAGCTAACAGCGGCCCGGCGCTTTTCCATCAGCCGCGAGCGCCCGTACAGGAACACGATGGCCAGCAAGGCCACTGCCTGTGCCGACAGCGAATAGGCGTCGGCGTGAATCCCCAGCCAATCGAACTCAAAGAACGCCACCGGCCGGGTACCCAGCACGCCCGCCTCCTGCAATGCCTTCACGCCATGCCCTGCAAATACTACAGACAGTGCGCACAGCAGCGCGGCGTTGATGCTGAAGAACAGTGACAGCGGCAGCTTGGCCGAACCCCGCAAGATGACCCATGCCAAACCCACCAGCAGCACCAGTGCAGTAGCCCCGCCCGCCAATACCGCCTGGTGCCCGGCCGGCCCTGCCTGTAACCACAGGGTTTCGTAGAACAGGATCACTTCGAACAATTCCCGGTACACCGAAAAGAACGCCAGCATGGCGAAGCCGAACCGGCCACCACCGCTGACCAGGCTGCTCTTGATGTAGTCCTGCCAGGCTGCGGCGTGGCGACGGTCATGCATCCACACCCCCAGCCACAGCACCATCACCGCAGCAAACAACGCCGTGCAGCCTTCGAGCAGTTCGCGCTGAGCGCCACCGACATTGATCACATAGGCAGCCAACGCCCACGTAGCGAAGCCCGCAACCAGTGCCAGGCCCCAGCCGATGTTGACGCTGCGCACCGCCGACTGCTGGCCCGTGTTACGCAGGAAGGCCAGGATTGCTGCCAGCACCAGAATGGCTTCCAGGCCTTCACGCAGCAGGATCAGCAGACCAGACACATAGCTCAGCGACCAGCTCAGCCCATCGCTGCCCAGCAACTTGGCGGCTTGGTCCAGCTTGGTTCTGGCTTCGGCCAAGCGCTGCTCGGCCTGGGCGATGGGCAAGCCATCCTGCAATGCCTGCCGGTATGCCATCAGGGATTTCTCGGTGTCCTTGCGGGCCTGGGCGTCGATGTTGTCCAGCGAGCTTTCTACCAGCTCGAAACCCTCCAGGTAGGCCGCTACTGACAGGTCGTAGGCCTGGTCATGGTCGCCTGCACGGTAAGCGGCGAGGCTCTTGTCCAGGGTAGTGGCGGTGTACTCGAGCAATTGCGCCGGGCCGCGCTTGACCTGCGGTGGCTGGGCGCGCTGAGCGCGGAACGCCTGCACGGCTGCTGCACCTTCGTTGGCTGCCACTTCCGCGGGTGTCTGGCGCGCAAGGTCGGCCAGGTTCCACACCTTGTCGCCCTTTGCCGCTTGCGGGTTGGCAGTGAAGCTGGCGATATACGCCGCCACATCCCAGCGCTGGCGGTCGTCCAGTTGGTCAGCAAACGATGGCATCTCGGTACCGTCGATCCCCAGAGCCAGCGTGTTGTAGAGGTCGAACAAGCTCAACTGGTCGAGGCGTTCGGTATTACGCAGGTTGGCGGGGGCCGGCTCCAGGCCGACACCAGCCGGGCCATCGCCCGCCCCGGTATCACCGTGGCAGATCGAGCAGTTTTGCGCATAAAGCGATGCGCCACGGGCCGGGTCGGGGGTGATCACCGGGGCTTGGCTCACCTCGTAGGCTACGGCCAAGCGAGCGCCCAACTGGCGAGCCTGCTTGGCGACTGCGGCGCCATCCTGACGCTGGTCGATGGCCTGGCGAAGGGCCTGGATGCCTTGCTGCAGCGCGTTGTGTTCGGCGTTGGCCGGCAGGCTGTTAACCAGATCAGCCAGCACAGCACTGAATTCCTGCTGCTCACGGTACTCGCCACTGTCGACTACCTTGCCATCGCGCACGGTGGGCGGGTAATCCGCACCAATGTAGTCAAGCAAGTGCAGCGCTTTGGCGGCCTCAGCGGGCGCCTCGGCCTGCGCCAGGGTGCTGCATAGCGCCAGCACTGGACCAAGCAGCAACGCGGGCAGCCAGGACAGCAGACGGGTACGGGTTTTCATGGCCAGTCTCGGAGGGAATGCGAAAGAGAACATTGTTCACTTCCACTCAGCTTGCCTCAAGGTTTGTGGGCAGATTTCATGAAAAATCTTGCTACAAATCAGTCGGCGGTCAACTCCGCATTACCAAGAGCCAGCGTCTGCAGCCAAGCTAAGGGAGCAGCCCTGCCGGCTATTGGCCTAAGGCTTGGCGCTCTCCCTCCAGCCGCCACCCAATGCAAGGAACACCCCAATCTGCCCCACCGCCACCTGGCTGTTCGCCGCCGCCAGTTGCGCACGCATATCGGTGTAGGTGCGTGTTGCCTGCAAGTCCGCCAAAAACGATTCGCGCCCTGCCTGGTAATAGCGGTGGGTCTGGTCTGCCGCTTCTTTCGCCGACCTTTCTGCCTCGGCCAGTGCATCACGGCGGTCAAGCAAGGCGCTGTACTGGGCAAGCCGGGTCTGGGTTTCGCGAATGGCGTTCAGCACCACACCATCAAAATGGGCCAACGCCGCCTGGGTAGAGGCTTCAGCCATGCGAATGCGCGCCCGGGTGCCATTGGTAGGGATGGACCAGCTGATCTGCGGACCAAAGCCCCAGCGGTTGGTTGCAGGCTCGCCCAGGTTGTCAAGGATGCCAATGGTACCGACCTGGGCACCGATGCTGATGTCTGGGTACAACGCGCCGGTAGCAACGCCAATAGTGGCTGTAGCAGCAGCCAATTGCCGCTCGGCCTGGCGCACGTCAGGCCGGCGCTTGAGCAGCGCCGCGCCATCGCCGACCGGTACCAACTGATGAAGCTGTGGCAGTTCGGCACACTCGGCAGTGCCGGCCGGCAACTGATCCACCGGCTTGGCCAGCAGCGCTGCCAGGGTATACAAGCCCGTTTCACGCTCGGCCTTGAAGCGCGGCAACTCGGCGCGCAACGATTTGAACTGGGTTTGCGAGCGGGTAACCTGCGTTTCATCGCCACGGCCCGCATCACGCAGGCGCTGGCTGAGTTGCACACTCTGCTGCTGCAGGTCGAGTGACTCGCGGGCAATGTGGTATTCCTCGTTGGCCGAGCACACCTGGGTATAGGCCTTGACCACATCTGCCACCAAGGTAATGCGCGCCGTGTCGGCAGCCGCCTGCACCGCATCGGCATTGGCCTTGGCAGCCTCGGTACCGCGCTTGAAGGTGCCCCACAGGTCGAACTGGTACGAGGCGCTGATGATCGCCTCGCCGATGTTGGCCACCGGCACTTTTTCGGTCAGCAGGAAGGCTTCACCCGACTCTTGCAGGCGTTGCGCACCGGCCTTGACGCCGCCGCTGAAGCCGCCCTGGGATTCGGCAACGTCGACCTGAGCGCGAGCCTTGGCGATGTTGGCAGCGGCAACCCGCAGCTCGGTATTCGCGCTAAGCGCCTGGCGCACCAAGGCATTGAGGCGTGGGTCCTGATACAGCTGCCACCAGCCCTCGGGCACCGGTGCCGACACCACGCTGGCACTGTCCTGGCGCAACGGGCCGTTGAGGTCGCTGCGCTGCACGGCCGCGTCCTTGGGCACTTCATAGTCGGGGCCGACCATCATGCAGGCGCCCAGCGACAGGCAGAGCCCCGCCAGCATCAGCTGTTTCATGGCTACTGGCCCTCCACGATCGAAACTGTAGCGGTACGCCCGGCGACCATTCGGAAGTCCGGAGGCACTTCGTCGAAGGCGATGCGCACCGGAATACGCTGTGCCAGGCGCACCCAGCTGAAGGCAGGGTTGACGTTGGGCAGCAGGTTCGCGCCGCTGCTGCGGTCACGGTCCTCGATGCCGGCTGCGAAGCTTTCTACATGCCCGCGCAGGCGGGTGTTGTCGCCCATCACGCGGATATCCACCGCGTCACCAATGTGGATGCCACCCAGCTTGGTTTCTTCGAAGTAGCCATCGACGTGGTACGACGCGCTGTCGACCACCGACAACACCGGCCGCCCTGCGGTGACGAACTCATGGTTGCGCGGCGCGCGGTCGTTGAGGTAACCGTCCACCGGGCTGCGCACCACCGAGCGGTCAAGGTTCAGCTGCGCGGTATCCACCGCCACCTGGGCCTCGCTGACCGCAGACCGGGCACGGGCTTCACGCGACTGGCTTTCTTCCAGTTGCTCGGCAGCCACCAGGTTGCCCAGCTTGCGATTGCGCCGGGTTTCCCGCGACGCCTGGGCCAGGGTTTCCTGGCGTTCACCAAGGGTGGCCTTGGCCTGGCGCAGGGCCAGGGTGAAACGGTCCTGGTCGATGGTGAACAGCACATCGCCGCGTTTGACGGTTTGGTTGTCGCGCACCTCCACCTTCTGGATGAGCCCGGACACGTCCGGGGCAATCTGGATTACGTCGGCACGGATGTGGCCGTCGCGGGTCCAGGGGGCGAACAGGTAATACACCACCATCTGCCACACAAGTACGGCGGCAAAGGTCACGACCAGCAGGGTAAGGACCACACGGCCCAGCGTCAGCAAAGGTTTTTTCATGGCAGCATCAGGCTTCGACAAAAATGGTCCACCGCACCGAGCAGTACGGCGTAAAGGGCAACGTTGAACAGTGCGCGGTGCCAGACCAGGCGGTAGAAGTGCACGCGCACAAGCACCGCATGCACCCCCAGAAACAGCAGGTAGGTCGCAAACATCATCACCAGCAGCGTGGGCAGGAATACCCCGCTGATATCCAGTTCACCAATCACAGTGGCGCTCCATCCAGCCCGGGAGGCAGTTGCGGTTGTTCGGCAGGCTCCAGCATTACCTCCACCCCGGGCAGAAGCGCCAGGCGCAAGCCGGCCAGGGCATGCAGCAGGTGAGTACGGGCCGCGCCGCGTTCATGCGGGTTATCCAGGTTAAGTGCCAGGCGTGCACGCTCCATGCTGCGCAGCAGCGCTGTTGACGCATGCAGGCGCTCGCCGACACGCAGGCAGGCGGCGTAATGCGCTCCCACTTCCTCGATGACTGTGGCCAGGCGCTGGCGGCCTTGCTGCCCCGCGCGCGGCATGTAGGCCAGCAGGTCCAACAGGTTGAGCCCCACGCGCAGGTCGCGCAGTGCTACACCGCTGTCCTGGCCGGTTTGCGACAACCGCGGCAGGTGCTGCATCAGGCGGTCGAGCATCTGCACCCCCACCTTGCGGTGCTCCGCGAGAGTGGCCGGCTCAGTCATCTCGACGATGTCGCGCCAGGTGAAGCGGGTCATGCGTTTGGCCGCCAGTTCCACACCGAACGGGCGCATCACCAAGGTCCACACAAAGGCGAACAGCAGCCCCACCGGCCCGGCCAGGTTGGAATTGAGGAAGGTGAAGAAGTCCGCGTCGTACGCCCCCTGAATGCTGATGAAGGTGGAGGTGTTGACGATGGTCAGCAGGGTGCCCAGGTAGAAGCGCGGCTGCACGGTCAGTGTGCCAATGCAGATGAAAGGCACGGCGAAGGCCAGCACCAGCATCGGGAAGTCGTGCAGGTTGGGCAGCACCAGGAACAGGTACAGGCTGGAGAAGATCACCGACATCAGGGTCCAGAAGAAGAACCGGTAGATCTGTGGCGCCGGGTCATCCATGGCGGCGAAGAAACTGCATGACACCGCCGCCAGGATCACCGCACTGGCGCCGTCATTCCAGCCCAGGCCAATCCACAGCCCGCATGCCACGATGATCGCCAGCACGGTGGACGCTACCGAGTACAGCATCAGGCCGCGGTCAAAGAACGGCTTCAGACGGGCCAGGCGCCAGTGCCGATACACGGCACGCCACGGTGTGGCATCGTCGCTGCGCAGCGCATGCTGCAGGGTGCAGCAGTCCTGCCACAGGTCGACCCACTCGGTGAGCCGGTACAGCGCGTTGGACAGCAGCAACTCGGCACGCTGGTCGAGGGCCTCGGCCCCTGGCTGCAGGCGGTCGATGTCGGCATGCAGGGCAGCCCAGCGCCCGATCGAGGCGCTGTCGGCAGTGCCCGCGAGCCATTGCCGGGCGGCATCCAGCACAGGTTGCAGTTGTTCGAACTGCTGTGGCGCACGGCCGTGCAACGCCGTCAGCGCGTCATCCAGGGCATCGAGCACCGGCAGCAGGTGGATCATGCGCCCGCGCAGTTCGCGTACGTTCTTCAAGGTGTGGGGGCCGGCGCCTTCATGGCCGAGCTGGCCGATCATCAACTCCAGGGAGTTGAACGTGGTTACCATGGCCCCGCGCGTGCCACCCACGTCACTGGTGCCAGACAGCCGCGCCAGGTAGCTGTCGCTGTAGCGGATGGCATCGTTGAACCAGTTGCCGGTCGCACCCACAACCACCGGCGCCAGCCGGCGTGGCCAGAAAATGGCCCCGACCACTGCCGCACAGACAATGCCCAGGCAGATTTCCTGAGCCCGGGAGGAGGCCACGTCGAAAACCGCCAGCGGGTTGTCGACCACGGCCAAGGCGATCATCGGCAAGGTGTAACCGGCCAGCATCAGTACATAGTTATTGGCGGTACGCAGGTTCAGCGAGAGGAACAGCAAGGTACCGGTCCACAGGGCAATGGCGATGCTGAGCAACAACGGCGACTGCACCAGCGGCGGTACCAGCAGCACGGCCCCGGCGGCGCCCAGCAAGGTACCCAAGGCGCGGTACAGTGCCTTGGAGCTGGTAGGGCCGAGGAACGGGCTGGAGACGATGTACACCGTAGCCATGGCCCAGTAAGGGCGTGGCAGTTGCATCAGCAGCGCGATGTACAACGCGATCATGGAGGCGGCAAAGGTGCGCACACCATAAAACCAGTCACGGGCCGGCGGTACCGAACTGAAGAAACCGTTCATGCCGGGCCACCCGCGCTGCCCAGGCCGGCTGCTTCGAAGGCACGCAGCACGCGCAACGCACCGTCCAGGTCCGCCTGGTCGACACCGCCCAGCACATCGCCACGCAACCTGACCAGTTCGGCTTCGATGGCTTCGGCCAGGGTGCGGCCTGCGTCGGTCAGGCTCAGGGCCTTGGCCCGCCGGTCCAGCGGGTCTTCACTGCGCACTACCAGGCCGGCTTTGCACAGCTGGTCGAGCAGACGTACCAGCGAAGGGCTCTCCAGGCCGGCAGCCTGGGCCACGGCAACCTGGTGCACACCATCGCCCAGGCGCACGATCATCAGCAGCGGCGCCGCGCAGGCCTCGGAGATACCGTAGCCGGTCAACGCGTTGTGGCAGATGCGCCGCCAGTGGCGAGCAGCAACCACCAGGCCACTGCTGACCTGCAGGCGCAGAAGATCAAGGGACATAGGTAGACCAGCTATATTCATAGTTTGCTAACTATCAATATACGCCTGGCCCTCCCCCTCTCGTCAACCGCTGCCGACGGAGGGCACGCCGCAAAGGCTGCACATCACGGGTGAATCTGGTCTTCCAGTTTCATTGTCAGGGCCAGGGTGCTGCCCATCTGCACGGCGCGGTCCCGCCACTGTTCGTAGCGCACCTTGTCGCGGCTGCTGAAATGCACAGCCAGCTCCTCGGCCGCCTGTACCACCCCCGCTGCGGCAGCCAGTTCAAGCCAGTACAAGGCAGGCTTGAGCTCAGCCTGCACGTACAGCCCATGCATCAGGCGGTAACCGACTTCGAAGCGGCAGCGCGCCTCGCCCTGCTCGGCGCCGCGCAGGAACCACTGGTAAGCCTGCGCAGGGTCTACCTGCCATTGAAGCTCGCCGTCACACACTTCTTCTTCCAGCAGGTCGCCCAACGCGGCAGCGGCATGCAACATGCCCCGCTCGAAGGCCTGCCGGTAGCACTCTGCTGCCTGCATGTAGGAAGGCTCGACGCCCTTGCCAAAGTAGTGTTGCTGCCCAAGGTTGAACCATGCCGCTGCACTCCCCTGCAACGCTGCCATGCGCAACAGGTGCCCCGCCAGCACGGTATCGGCACGCCAGTACTTGCCATTCAGCCAGATCCAGCCCAGGTCATTGAGGGCTGCCACATTGCCCTGCAACGCTTGTAGCCGCAGGTCGCGATACACCGCCTGCAGGTCGCTGGCCTCGTCCAGGCGGCTGACCAGCAGGGAGCGTTGGCTGGGCAGCCCGACCCCGGCAAACAACCGCTGTCGCTTCCCCACGGCGGCTGGCGGGGTGATGACCCGCTCGGGAAGAAGGCGGGCAAGCAGCGAATGGATATTGCTGGCAGCAGACATGTTCATCCTCATTGAACGACGCACAACCCCAACCTTCGGCTGTGATGAGGCGTGATTCTGCGGGACGGCACGTCAAAACCTGTCGCGAACGATACGGTACCAGGCAACCAAACGTCACTTACTTGATCTGAGCGGTCTGTGGCCAATTGCCATGCCCCTCGCATGCCGCCATCCTATTGCGGCAAGCCTAGACAAGGACGTTATCTTTTGCCGTTCGCCACCACTCGCGCCACCTTAAGCCGTCAGTGGGCACTGCTGCGCCAGTTGCCCAGCCGCTCCCCCGGCATCACCAGCTCCGAACTGGTCTGGCGGCTGCGAGACCTGGGCTTTAGCGTCAGCAAACGCACCGTAGAGCGTGACCTCAACGAGCTGTCACTGATCTTTCCACTGGAGCGCAATGACAAGAGCATCCCGTTCGGCTGGCACTGGTCGGCCAGTGCCGTGGGTGAATTGCGCGGCAGTTCGGACCTGCTCGCCCATTTACGCGGTGATGCCGTGCTGCCTGTGCAGGGCGACGGCATCGAACTGGTTGCCCGCATCAGTGACACGCTGGCCCGGCAACTGCGCGAAGCGCCATTGAGCAGCGACATGCAGTTGACGGCGCACAAGCAGGGCCATCAGCTGCGGGCCACGGTCAGCGATGGTTGCCCATTGCGGTGGTGGCTGTTGAGCCAGGGTGATGCGGTGGTGGTCGAGCAACCGGCGCAGTTGCGGGACGAGATTGGCAAGATCCTGACCAATGCAGCAGCGCAGTATCATGACCTGAAACCGTAGCAGGTCAGCGCTGCATACCCCAGCGGCGCACGGTCAACCGCTCGAGGGTATTGAATACCAGGCCCTCCACCAGCAACCCGATCAGAATCACCACCGCAAGCCCGGCAAACACCTTGTCGGTGTACAGCTCGTTGCGGTTCTGGAAGATGTACCAGCCAAGGCCGCCTTTGCCGCTGCTGGCGCCGAACACCAGCTCTGCTGCAATCAGGGTGCGCCAGGCGAATGCCCAACCAATCTTGAGCCCGGACAGGATCGACGGCAGGGCTGCCGGCACCAGGATGTGCAGCACCAGCCGCAGCCCTTTCAGGCCATAGTTGCGCCCCGCCATGCGCAAGGTTTCGGACACGCCGAGAAAACCGGCATAGGTATTGAGCGCCAACGCCCACAGCACGGAGTGCACCAGTACGAAGATCAGGCTGTTGTCGCCCAGCCCGAACCACAGCAAGGCCAGTGGCAACAGGGCAATCGCCGGCAACGGGTTGAACATGGAGGTCAAGCTGCCCAGTAGGTCACGCCCCAGCTGGGTCGACACCGCCAGGCTGGTGAGGCCGAAGGCCAGGATGATCCCAAGCACGTAACCCTTGAGCAGGATGACGAGCGACACGCCAACCTTGGCCGGCAACTCACCGCTGACCAGGCCGCCCCACAGCGCCGTGGCTGTCTGCAGGAAAGTCGGCAGCAACAGGTCGTTGTCCTGGTAACGGGCAACGGCCTCCCACAGCAGGGCGAGCACCACCAGGATAACCGCCTTGCGCAGCCAGCCGTGTTGCCACAGGCGCTGAGCCAACGGCAGGTTGCGTTCCACAGGCACACTGAGCAACGGCTCCAGCTGCACCTCGTATTCCTGGCGTACAGGGGTAGTGGTCATGGCTGAAGCTCCTGTCAGTAGGCGATGCGGATGTCGTTGAAGCCAAGGCCTTCGGCGTGTTCGGGGGTATCGGCTTCATCGAACAGCAAGCGGTGGATGCGCCGGGCACTGGCCTGGAAATCGCTGCCACCCAGGCTGCCAAGGCCGTATTGGTGGCTGTGCACTTCGGCGCGTACCCGCCCAGGGTGGGGCGAGAGCAGCAAAATGCGGTTGCCTACCACCAGGGCTTCCTCGATGGAGTGGGTAACGAACAGCAGGGTGAAGCGCACCTCCTCCCACAGCAGCAGCAATTCTTCCTGCATCTTGCGCCGGGTCAGCGCGTCGAGCGCCGCGAAGGGCTCGTCCATCAGCAGGATCTTCGGCTGCGTGGCCAAGGCCCTGGCAATGGCCACGCGCGCTTTCATGCCGCCCGACAGGGTGTGTGGGTAGGCATCTGCAAAGGCTGCCAGGCCGACTTTCTCCAGGTAGTGCAGCGCCCGCTCTTCAGCCTCTGCGCGTTTCAGTTGGCCCGATACCAACAGCGGGAACATCACGTTCTGCTTCACCGTCTTCCAGGGCGGCAACTGGTCAAACTCCTGGAACACGACGATACGGTCCGGGCCGGGGCCGCTGACCGGCTGCCCCTGCAGCACAATCTGCCCCGCCTGGGGCTGAATGAAGCCAGCCACGGCCTTGAGCAAGGTGGACTTGCCGCAACCGGATGGGCCGAGCAGCACGAAGCGGTCCGCCGGGTCTACCTCGAAACTCACCTGGTGCGTGGCGCGCACCACGCGTTGCCGGGTACGGTATTCGAGGGTGAGGTTATCCACTTTCAGCAGCGGCGGCGTGGCCGCACGGATGAGGTTGCTGACCGTGTGGCCTGGCAATGATGCAGTCATGCGCTCAGCTCCCCTGCAGCGGGCGTTCATCCTGGAAGAAGTAGTCCTTCCACGATTCAGGCTTGTGCTTGATGGCGCCTACCCGGTAGAGAAATTCGGCAAGCTTGTAGGTGTTCTTTGGGGTGACGGTGAATTCGTACTGCGGGTTGTCGATCAGTTTGATCAATGTTTCACGGTCGATCTTGGCATTGGTCACGCGGATGTAAGTGTCGGCAGCGGCCGCCTTGTCACTCTGGGCAAAGGTGGCAGCTTCAGCCAGGGCATCGACAAACGCCTTGTAGGTCTTGGGGTTGTCCTTGCGGAATTTTTCAGTCGCAAACAGCAGGGTGGGCGAATTCGGCCCGAGGAGGTCGTAGCTGTTGAGCACCACATGCACGTTCTTGTTGGCCAGCGCCTGGTCCTGGAACGGCGGGTTGGAGAAATGGCCGTTAAGCTCCGTACCCCCTGCCAGCAGTGCGGCAGTGGCATCAGGGTGCGGTACGGCAAGGGTGTATTTGTCCAGCCGGTTGTACTGGGCGTCGCCCCACTGCTGCGCTGCCGCGTATTGCAGGAAGCGCGACTGCACAGACACACCCACTGCCGGCACTGCGATGCGGTCTTTGTCTGAGATATCAGCGATGGTTTTCACAGCAGGGTTGCTGCTGACCAGGTAATACGGGAAGTTGCCCAACGAGGCCACGGCCTTGACGTTCTGCCGCCCCTTGGTGCGGTCCCAGACGGTAAGCAGCGGGCCTACCCCTGCCCCCGCGATATCCACCGAGCCAGACAGCAATGCGTCATTGATGGCAGAGCCGCCAGACAACTGGGCCCAGTCGACTTCGATGTCGAGGCCCTGCTGCTTGCCGTGCTTTTCGATCAGGTGCTGGTCTCGCACTACGTTCAACAGCAGGTAGACGATGCCGAACTGTTCGGCGATGCGGATCTTGCCTTCGGCATGAGCCAGGTTAGGGGCAGCCAGGCTGCCCACGACCAAGCTTGCGCCCAGGCCGATGCTTGCCGCCAGGCGGCTGATGGATTTGCGCATGATGGTTTCCTCAGTCGTCAGAACGGGGCATCGCCCTGGATGGTGGTGCGGTAGAGTTTGCGCCGCAGGTGCGCGGGGCAGCCGGCGGCCAGATGGATGAGCGAGCGGTTGTCCCAGAACACCAGGTCGTGCGGCTGCCACTGATGGCGGTAGATGTTCTGCTCCAGCACGCTCAGGGCGTAGAGCTGCTGCAGCACGTCACGGCTTTCATCGTCCGGCAGGCCGACGATGCGGGTGGTAAAACCTTCGCTGACGAACAGGGCCTTGCGGCCGTTCTCGGGGTGCGTGCGCACCACCGGGTGGATCACTTCCTGAACCTGGGCCAGCTGCTCGGCGGTAAGGGTGGGGCGCCAGTTGCCTTCGAACTTGGTTTCGGCATAGCGCGCGGTATAGGAGTGCGCGGCATCGCGCCCGGCAATGACCTTGCGCAGCGCATCGGGCACAGCCTCCCAGGCCTTGTGCATGTCGGCGAACAGGGTGTCGCCGCCTTCGCTGGGCAACTCCTGGGCGTGCAACATCGAACCCAGGCTGGGCAACGCTTTGTACGACAGGTCTGAATGCCAGAACTTGCCGGCATCGCCCAAGCCGATGTTCTGGCCGTTCTCGACGATGTTGGAAACAATCAGAATTTCCGGGTGGCCGGCCAACAGGAACTGTTTGAGCACGTGGATCTGCAACTCGCCGAAGCGGCGGCTGAAGGCAATTTGTTGCTGGGGGCTGATGCGCTGGTCGCGGAACACCAGCACATGGTGATCGAGGTGAGCGCGATGGATACGGCTGAAATCATCGGCATTGACCGGCTGGGCAAGGTCCAGGCCGATAATCTCGGCGCCAACGGCACCGGAGAACGGGCGGATTTCGAAGCGTTGCGGCTGGGCGCTGTCGAGGGTCGACAAGGCGTTCGAGGCGGCTGGCATTTTTCACTCCACGCAGTGCGCGACTCCAGGACGCGCAACGATCAGAAACGCACGGGGTATTCCCGTGTGGGTTCAAGTCGTGCGGCGCATCGATTGGTCGACGGGTACGCAGTGGGGTGAACTATAAATGCATAAGAAAAATTATTTAAATACTCTTAAAGAATAAACATAGTTCGTCCATTCCGGCTCGATCCGCGATCAGATCAAGCCACCCTCCTCTTCCTCTTCGATCAGGTTGTTGAGGCTGCTGAGCGCCTTGCGCGCTGTGGAACGATTCAGCAACTTGGCCTGGGCACCGGGTGGCAGGTCGGTAATCTTGAACACGCCCTTGGCAGTGAGCACATCGATCAGGTCCTCGAGCACACGGATCATGTCCAGGTCGCTTTGCTTGAGCTGGTTCAGGCTGTTTTCCACGACGTCATCAGCGAACCACTCCTGGATGTCGGCATGGTCGGCCGGGAGCATTTCGGTGAATTCGTCAAAAGCGGCTGCTTCTACCCGCAGCAACTGGCCGGCAGCGTCGCGTTGCACGTAGAACATGGCAGAGTCCCTCGTCACAGTGGTTCCTTGTCAGTAGACAGCAGCATAGGCAAAAAGCGCCGGGCACGTTGGCCCGGCGCCGGATTATGCGCTGTGGTGGTTAGGCGGGGAAGCCTGGCTGGCGCATTGGGGCGGCGCTGGAGGCCGCCCCGTGCACAGTTATCAGCTGTCCTTGTTATGGATGATGATGGTCGGGTCGGCACCGCTGATCAACGAGTTGATCGTCTGGTTGGACCAGTTCACACCTTCCAGCTTGATGGTGACATCGACGTTGGCCAGGCCACCGGTAGCATTGAGCTTGCCTTCACTGCTGACCTGGAGCGTGGTCGTACCTTCCACCGTGGTGAGCTTCAGGTAGTTATCGATCGTACTGCCCTTCTCGCCCTGCAGCAGGTCCTTGAGGTCGATACGGTCGCCTTCACCCTTGTTGAAGTCCTTGATCACATCGTTGCCGTAGTCGCCGGCCTTCCATACGAAGGTGTCGGCACCACTGCCACCGATCAGGATATCGTCACCCGGGCCACCAATGAGGATGTCGTTGCCGGAGCCGCCCAGCAGGATGTCATTGCCCTTGCCACCGTCCAGTGTGTCGTTGCCGCCTTGGCCAAAGAGAATATCGTTGCCGTTACCGCCCGACAGAATGTCGTTGCCGTCGTTGGTACCGGAGATATCGAACTCTTTGTAATGCTCGGTGATGTACTGGTGCATCGCCTTGCTGTCCACGGCACTGGAATCCACACCGGTCTTCATCGCGACATAGTTCTGCAGCGCTTCAATGCCGTTGCCTGCAACCGACGGCATGGTGATCAGGTCGCCGAAGATGATGTCGTTACCGTCACCGCCATTGACCGTGTCATTGCCTGGCGCCGTGGCGTCGGTATGGCCGAGTACCGCATTGGCCAGGTTGGAGGCGTCAATGTTGGTTTGCGGATTGCCGTCAGAGTCGTAAGGCTTCAGGTCATCGGTATTTACACCGCTGCCGATACCAATGGCTTCGATGGTTGGCGACAACGCCTTGAGCAAGGCGAATGCGCTCTTGGAGTTGCTGACGGTGTCGGCGTCGGCGTAGTTACCTTGGCCAGCAAGGCTCGACAGCTCATACGTACCATCACCCTGCGCATGCAGCACGCCGCTCACAGCCGTGCTCCAGCCCCAGAAGCCGGCCTTGTACACAGCCAGATTGCCGTTGCTGTCAATCTGCAGGACGTTGTTGTTGTCCAGGTTGACGTTCACGGTCTGGCCAAGCTTGTAATTGATCGACGACAGGTAGGCATCCATCATGATGTTTGCCTTACTGCTGCTGTAGCTGACAAGCGTAGGGTTGGTCCTCTCGCCGGTCTGGTAGAACGTAGGCTGGCCGTCGGTGATGAAGAAGGTCTGGTTAGTACCGGACACACCCGCATCTTTCAGGTTCTGGAACCAGTTTGCCGTGGTCTTGAACGCATCTTCGTAGTTGGTGCCGCCGTCGGCACTCATTGCGCTGAGTGCGTTTTTCAGTGTTTGCAGGGCGGAACCATCGGACAGGTTCACCGAAACGGTCGATTTCACCTGGGTGGCGAAGTCCACCAGCAGCACGTTGACCGTACCGGATGTGGAACCCTTCACGCTGTTGGACAGGGTGGTGAACACAGACTGCAGTGCTTTCTGCGCAGCATCCACCGAGTTCTTCATGCTGCCCGAAGTATCCACGATGAATGCCAGGTTGTAGCTCTGCCCTGGGGTCACATGGAAGCCGCCGATATCAGACACGATGATCTCGTTGGCGCCGGTACCGGTAAAGTTGTCGCTGTCGGCGGTCAGGTTGGTGGACGTGTAGGTATCCCCGTACACCGTGACCTTGATCGTGCCTTCGTTGACTGCCTTGCTGCCGCCAACACTCTCGGTGGAGGTAGAGGTGACCTTCACGTCGAACTGGCCCTGGTAGTAGGCCGGTGGCTTGATGGTGAGGCTGCCCAGCTTCCAGCCGGTAACATCCACACCCGACGCGCCCACGGTGGCGGTATGGCCAGCACCATCACTGACGACCGAGCCTGCCGGGATACCGGACAGCTTCACGTTCAGGCTTTCAGAGCCGTCGGTGTCGGTCAGCGCGGTAGAGATACCGACCAGTTTGACCGTGCCATTCTCAGGCCCTTCGTTGAGCTTGTAGCCGTCGTAGTAATTCTGGCCGTTGACCGTGTGCATGTCGGACACGCTCAGGCCAGCGTTACCCATCTCGGTGACGTTCTGGTACATCTTGATGTTCGAGCTGCTCAGGTCCGTCACGGCACCGGAGCCCACCTGGATATTCAGGTCATAGCTACCCGGGCCAGACTGGTTGGCATGGTAGATCTCGATTGGGTAATAACCCGAGGAGGCCGGCGTGAAGGTGCCGGACACCTGGCCACCACCGCCCCAGGTGGTGGTGACCACAGCCTTGCCGCCTACGTTCACCAGGAAGCTGTCGTCAGCCGTACCGCTGAAGGTGTAGGTTTTGCCAGCTTCCAGGTAGATCAGGCCGGACGTCTTCGAACCGGTACCCGCGTTCACGTTGCCGTCGGACTGCACGTTGGTGATGGTGCCGCTGGAATTGGCGTTGCCAGAGTTGGCAAACACCGTCTTCAGCTCGTCGCCGGTAATACCGTTGCCGCCGGTGCCCAGGTTTTTAAGGCTGGTCCACACTTCCTTGGTCAGCCCTTTGGACTCGACATCGGCACTGCCGATTGTCAGCGTCGGCATGTCGGCCACCGGGCTGATGTCGACCTTCATGGTCACTTCGGTGCCCAGGTTGGTGCCATCGTTGGGTTTGTACTTGAACTGTGCGTAGTCAGCCTGCTGGTTGCCCACTCCGGTGCCGCCGTAACCATCGGCGCCGGACTGGTTGAGCAGCGGCACAAACTTCAACTTGCTGGCAGTGATGTCCGCCTGGCTGACCACCTGGCCCACGGTGACGTTGGTCCAAGCAGTGCCATTGAAGAACTTCAGGCTGCCGGCAACCGGCAGCGAAGTGATGGTCACAAACAGGCCGGTGTTGCCGTCTGGGTCGGTTACCTTGAAGTCATTCCAGGCGAACACGTAGTCGGTATCTTCGACGCCGTACACGGCACCGCCCGGCGACACAGGCAGGTTGTCGTTGTCGATGATGGCCGTAGTGACGCTGCCCTTGCTGCTGTCCACCTGCAAGTTTTCGAAGTTGCCACCGGTGGCACTGTCGATCTTCACAGTGAAGTTCTCGGTACCTTCCACCAGCTTGTCATCGATGGTCGGTACGTCGAAGGTCACCCCGGAGCTGTTGGCCGGGATCTTGACGGTGGTAACGCCCGTGAAGTCTTCACCGTTCTTGGCGGTGCCGGAATAGCTGAGGGTGACGGTGACTTCGGCTTTCGACGGATTGCTCAGGGTCAGTGTGTAGTGGGCCGTTTCACCTTCGGTCAGTGATGTGGTGCCGCTGATGCCCACGGTGGTCAGGTCGCCCTGGCCCGCAGGTTCGTCGGTCACGGCGGTGGTCACCGAAGCCTTGTTGGCTACCAGGTTCTCGAACTGCTTGTCGCCAGCCACTGCCAGGTCGGTGATCGCCTTCACGATGGAAGGCTGGCCGCCCACATACACGTCGTCTGGTGCGTTGATGCTCACGGTG
>NZ_JACVVG010000042.1:0-37498 GCF_016647875.1 Pseudomonas sp. S36
GCCTCAGCGCTTGACGGGCATCCATGCCCGTCACCTCCCTCCGCAAGCCCTTCGTTCGGCCTCCTGAAGTCGCGAAGATCAAGATCAAGATCAAAAGCCAGATCAAAAGCCAAGTCAAAAGCGATAGCAAGAGAAAGCGTGAGATTAAGTTTTGCCTGATTAAAAGGCCATGGGAATGGCGAGTGTCGGGGCGTTGACGGAATGCGGTGTAGGGCGGGGAGGGTGTGGAACTTATTTGGCGTGCTTTATAAATAGATGTTAATAATTTACAGCGTATTTTGTGAGTAAGGTTAATTACCGCTTACATACTATCGGTCGTCGTCCGGTTGAAGTTTCCAGCGTCAAGCTTGTCCTGCAACCGCCGAAGGAGGACAATTACCGGCTTCTCGTCACAACCAGCGATTTTGCATGGCCTTTCTCGCACTTGGTATCAACCATAAGACTGCCTCGGTAGACGTACGCGAGCGCGTGGCGTTTACCCCCGAGCAGTTGGTAGACGCCCTGCAGCAGCTCTGCCGCCTCACCTCAAGCCGTGAAGCGGCGATCCTGTCCACCTGCAACCGCAGCGAGCTTTACCTGGCGCAGGATCAGCTGTCCGCCGAGGACGTGCTGTTGTGGCTGGCCGACTATCACCGCCTCAGCCTGGACGAACTGCGTGCCAGTGCCTACGTGCACGAAGAGCACGACGCCGTGAAGCACATGATGCGCGTGGCCTCCGGCCTTGACTCGCTGGTGCTTGGCGAGCCGCAGATTCTCGGCCAGATGAAATCCGCGTATGCCGTGGCCCGCGAGGCCGGTACCGTCGGGCCGTTGCTCGGGCGCCTGTTCCAGGCCACCTTCAGCGCCGCCAAGCAGGTGCGCACCGACACGGCCATTGGCGAAAACCCCGTGTCGGTGGCCTTTGCCGCAGTCAGCCTGGCCAAACAGATCTTCAGCGACCTGGCACGCAGCCAGGCCCTGCTCATCGGGGCTGGCGAAACCATCACCCTGGTCGCCCGCCACCTTCACGAGCAAGGTGTACGCCGCATTGTCGTGGCAAACCGTACCCTGGAACGCGCCAGTATCCTGGCCGAGCAGTTCGGTGCCCACGCTGTGCTGCTGGCCGACATCCCCCAGGAACTCGCCAACAGCGACATCGTCATCAGTTCCACCGCCAGCCAGTTGCCGATCCTGGGCAAGGGGGCGGTGGAAAGTGCCTTGAAGCAACGCCGCCACAAGCCCATCTTCATGGTCGACATCGCCGTACCCCGCGATATCGAAACCGAAGTGGGCGAGCTGGATGACGTGTACCTCTACACCGTCGACGACCTGCACGATGTGGTTGCCGAAAACCTCAAGAGCCGCCAGGGCGCCGCTCAGGCCGCCGAAGAGCTGGTTGCCGTGGGTGCTGAAGACTTCATGGCGCGCCTGCGTGAGCTGGCCGCAGTGGATGTGCTGCGGGCCTACCGCCAGCAAAGCGAACGCCTGCGCGATGAAGAACTGCAAAAAGCCCAGCGCCTGCTGGCCAATGGCGGCAACCCCGAAGAGGTGTTGGCCCAGTTGGCCCGGGGGCTTACCAACAAACTGCTGCATGCACCCAGCGTGCACATGAAAAGGCTCTCGGCCGAAGGCCGCCTTGAAGCGCTGGCCATGGCCCAGGAACTGTTTGCCCTCAACGAGGGCTCCACGGACAAATCCCCGCAATGAAAGCGTCGCTGCTGAACAAACTGGACATTCTCCAGGACCGCTTCGAAGAACTCACCGCACTGCTCGGTGATGCCGAAGTTATCTCCGACCAGACTCGCTTTCGTGCCTATTCCCGCGAATACGCCGAAGTTGAGCCGGTGTACGCCGCCTACAGGGAGTGGCGCAAGGTGCAGGCTGACCTTGAGGGTGCCCAGGCGCTGCTCAAGGACAGTGACCCGGACATGCGTGAAATGGCCGTGGAAGAAGTCCGCGAAGCCAAGGAACAACTGGTGGTGCTGGAGTCCCAGCTGCAGCGCATGCTGTTGCCCAAGGACCCCAACGACGGGCGCAACGTGTTCCTCGAGATCCGCGCCGGTACCGGGGGCGACGAGGCGGCGATTTTCTCGGGTGACCTGTTCCGCATGTACTCGCGGTATGCCGAAAAGCGCGGCTGGCGGCTGGAAATCCTCTCCGAGAACGAGGGCGAGCATGGCGGCTACAAGGAAATCATCGCCCGGGTCGAAGGCGAGAATGTGTACGGCAAGCTCAAGTTCGAGTCCGGCGCGCACCGTGTTCAGCGTGTGCCGGAGACCGAGTCCCAGGGCCGTATCCATACCTCGGCCTGCACCGTGGCGGTACTGCCTGAGCCCGACGAACAGGCTGCCATCGAGATCAACCCTGCCGACCTGCGCGTAGACACTTACCGCGCCTCCGGCGCGGGCGGGCAGCACGTCAACAAAACCGACTCGGCCATCCGTATTACCCACTTGCCGACCGGCATCGTGGTCGAGTGCCAGGAAGAGCGCTCGCAGCACAAGAACCGCGCCCGCGCCATGTCTTGGCTGTCGGCCAAGCTCAATGACATGCAAACCAGCGCCGCACAGAACGCCATTGCCAGCGAGCGCAAGCTGCTGGTGGGGTCCGGTGACCGCTCCGAGCGTATCCGCACCTACAATTATCCACAGGGCCGTGTGACCGACCACCGTATCAACCTCACGCTGTACTCGCTGGACGATGTGCTGGCAGGCGGTGTCGAGGCCGTGATTGAACCGCTGTTGGCCGAATACCAGGCCGATCAACTGGCCGCCCTGGGGGACTGATGACCATCATCGCCAGCCTGCTGCGCAACGCGCAGTTGCCCGAGTCGCCCACCGAGCGCCTGGATGCCGAGCTGTTGTTGGCTGCAGCCATCGGCAAGTCGCGCAGCTACCTGCACACCTGGCCCGAACGCATTGTCAGCAGCGAGGCCGCGCAGACCTACGCCGGTTACCTGCAACGCCGCCGTGGCGGCGAGCCGGTTGCCTATATTCTTGGCCAGCAGGGGTTCTGGAAGATCGACCTGGAAGTGGCACCGCACACGCTGATCCCGCGGCCAGACACCGAACTGCTGGTGGAAACGGCGCTGGAGTTGCAGCCCGCGCTGCCGGCCCGGGTGCTTGACCTGGGTACCGGCACCGGCGCCATCGCCCTGGCCCTGGCCAGCGAGCGCCCGGCCTGGCAGGTGACGGCGGTCGACCGGGTAGTCGAGGCCGTGGCGCTGGCCGAGCGCAACCGCCAGCGCCTTGGCCTGGCCAATGTCCGCGTGCAGTTGAGCCACTGGTTCGACAGCCTCGGCGACCAGCGCTTTGACCTGATCGTCAGCAACCCACCCTACATTCGCGCTGCAGACCCGCACCTGGGCGCCGGCGATGTGCGGTTCGAGCCCAGCAGTGCACTGGTGGCCGGGGCCGACGGCCTGGATGACCTGCGCATCATCGCCGCCCAGGCACCGGCTTACCTGGTCCCGGGTGGCTGGCTGTTGCTGGAGCACGGTTATGACCAGGCTGCGGCGGTTCGCGCGCTGCTGGCCAGTCACGGTTTTGCTGATGTAGACAGCCGCACCGACCTTGGCGGCCATGAGCGCATCACCCTGGGGCGTCTGCCATGCTGAGCGACCAGGAGCTGCTGCGCTACAGCCGCCAGGTACTGCTGTCGCAGATCGATATCGATGGCCAGTTGCGCCTCAAGCAGAGCAAGGCGTTGATCGTCGGCCTGGGGGGGCTGGGGTCTCCTGTGGCCCTGTATCTGGCGGCGGCAGGGGTTGGGGAGCTGCACCTGGCGGACTTCGACACCGTCGACCTGACCAACCTGCAACGCCAGGTGATCCACGACAGCGCCAGCGTTGGCATGACCAAGGTCGACTCGGCCATGCAACGCTTGCAGGCGATCAACCCCGAAATCACCCTGGTTGCCCACCGGCAAGCGCTGGATGATACGTCGTTGGCCGCTGCGGTGGCGGCGGTAGACCTGGTGCTGGACTGCTCGGACAACTTCGCTACCCGCGAGGCGGTGAATGCCGCCTGCGTTGCTGGCAGCAAGCCGCTGGTCAGTGGGGCGGCCATTCGTCTTGAGGGGCAACTGTCGGTTTTCGACCCTCGCCGTGACTACAGCCCGTGCTACCACTGCCTGTATGGGCAGGGTAGCGAGGCTGAGCTGACCTGCAGCGAAGCCGGCGTGATCGGCCCGCTTGTAGGCCTGGTGGGCAGCCTGCAGGCGCTCGAGGCCATGAAGCTGCTGGCAGGCTTTGGTGAACCCCTGGTGGGCAGGCTGTTGCTGATCGATGCGCTGGGTACCCGTATTCGCGAGCTGCGGGTCAAGCGCGACCCGGCCTGCCCGGTCTGCGGCAAGCGCGATGGCTGAGCGCTCGGCGCCCATCGGCGTCATGGACTCGGGCGTGGGTGGCCTGTCAGTGCTGGCCGAGATCCGCCGCCTGCTGCCCAACGAAACACTGTGGTATGTGGCCGACTGTGGCCATGTGCCCTATGGCGAGAAATCCCCCGATTACATCCGCAGCCGCTGCCGTCGTATCGCGGGGTTCTTCCACGAGCAGGGCGCCAAGGCCATGGTGCTGGCCTGCAACACGGCTACCGTCGCGGCAGTTGCCGACCTTCGCGCGCATTACCCCGGTTGGCCATTGGTGGGCATGGAGCCAGCGGTCAAGCCCGCTGCAGCGGCGACGCGCTCTGGGGTAGTTGGGGTGTTGGCCACAACCGGTACGCTGCAGAGTGCCAAGTTTGCTGCCTTGCTCGATCGCTTTGCCAGCGACGTCCGCGTCATCACCCAGCCGTGCCCGGGGCTGGTCGAGTTGATTGAAACCGGAGACCTGGCAAGCCATGCATTGCGTGAACGGCTGCAGGGTTACGTTGAGCCATTGCTGAGCGCCGGGTGCGACACGCTGATATTGGGCTGCACCCACTACCCGTTCCTGCGCCCGTTACTGGCGCAACTGGTGCCTGCTCACGTGGCGATCATCGACACCGGCGCTGCGGTGGCGCGTCAACTGCACAGGCTTCTGGAAGGTGCAGACCTGCTGGCTACCGGGCCAGCACGCGATACGCAGCTGTGGACCAGTGGCGACCCGGCTTCGCTTCTGGGCGTGCTGCCGGTGTTGTGGGGGCAGCCGGGTAGCGTTGAACGGTTTGGGTTTTAGAAGGTAAGCGCGGCAAACGCTGCAATGCGGTTGCTTGTCACTTGCCTGGCATCGGCCAGAGGCTGGCCGGGTGCAGCACCTCGAGCACAAGCTCGGGTAGGCGCTCGGGCAACCGTTTGAGGAGTTCCTGCGCCGCAGTCTCAGCCGTCCACGCCTCAGGTATGACGGGTGCAGCCGTGACCTGGGAATCGACTGCAAGCGGCGCTACCACCGTTACATCAATCCCTTGTGCCTGAAGCGCTACGCGCTGTTCACGCACCCATTGCACCGTGTTGTTCCAACCGGCGGCGACTTGTGTAGGTGCGTACATCTGCAATGCCGTGTAACGGCTGAATACGGCCATTACCTGAGGCGCGCTACCGCGCTCCAGCAAAGGCACCGCCGCAGCCAGGCTCAGCTGCGTGGCCAGGTGGTTGGACTCGATAAGGTGCTCGAACAGCGCATCACGGGCTATGTCACCGGCCAGGTAATCACTGGTGCCGGCATTGATGATCAGGCAGTCAAGTGCCCCCCAGGCATGCTCGAGCAACTGCCCGGCTTCAGCCGCTTCCGGGGCCCCCTGCAACAGCCCTGGCAGCTGTAGAAACCGGTCATGATGAAGGGGAGCGGCACCGGGGCAATCGCTGGCGGCAACGCGGTGCCCTTGCAGAAGCAGGTGCTCTACCAGCGCCATTCCTAGCCCGTTTGATGCTCCTGTAACCCAGAAACTACGTGAGTTAGACAAGATCGATGCCCTCTATACGACTGCTAGCGCGGGAGAGCTTTGAACGCCTCCAGTGCTCGCTGGCGACTGCTACGGAGATCTACTAGTGGACGTGGATACAGACTAGCACTGATTTTGGCAGCAGAACCGCTAGGGTCATGAATACTTTTGTCATCAAGGTCCCGCAGTTCAGGCACCCATTCACGAATGAAACGCCCCTGGGGATCGAACCGCTGCGATTGCGAGACGGGGTTGAAGATGCGGAAATAGGGCACTGAATCGGTACCGGTCGAGGCACTCCACTGCCAGCCACCATTGTTGGCCGCCAGGTCACCGTCGATGAGGTGGCGCATGAAGTGCCGTTCGCCAAGGCGCCAGTCGATCAGCAAATTCTTGCTGAGAAACATGGCAGTGACCATGCGCAGCCGGTTGTGCATCCACCCGGTTTCCAGCAACTGGCGCATGGCCGCATCGATGATCGGGAAACCCGTGCGGCCTTCTTCCCAGGCCTTCAGCTCTTTGGGGGCGTTGCGCCAGGGCAATGCCTCGGTATGGGAGCGGAATGCACGGTGGCGCGACACCTGTGGGTAACCGGTCAGGATGTGTTTGTAGAACTCGCGCCAGATCAGCTCGTTGATCCAGGTCTGCACGCCTGGGTTGCCACTGTCGAACTCGCCATGGTTGCTGGCCAAGGCGCCGTGCAGGCATTGGCGGGGCGAAATCACGCCAGCTGCCAGGTAGGCCGAAAGGCGGCTGGTACCAGGCTTGGCCGGCAGGTCACGCAAGTGTTCATAATCCACGATGGTTTCGTCGGCGAACCGTGACAACCGTTCCTGTGCTTCGCTTTCCCCGGCAGGCCAAAGGTCTCGCAGGGACTTGGCCGGCTTATCGAAGCCGTCTACATGCTGCGGGATGGGGTCGCTGCTGATCGACAGGGCCGCCTGGCGTTTCACCCTTGGCGCCAGTGACGGCAGCCCACGGTGCAGGTGCTCCAGGCAGTTTTTCTTGAATTGGCTGAACACCTGGAAGTAGTCGCCGCTTCGCGTCAGTACGGTGCCCGGGCGGAACAACAACTGGTCCAGGTGGCTGTGGGCCTGAATATCGGAACGCTCCAGCAAGGCCCTGGTTGCGTCATCGCGGCGCTGTTCGTGGATGCCGTATTCCTCGTTCCAGTGCACGCTTTGCACATGGTGCTTGCGACATACCTGTAGTACGGCGTCCGGTGCCTGGTCCCAGGTGTCGACCTTGCGAATCAACAACGGAATATTCAACGCTTCGAGCGACTGGCGCAGTTCACGCAGGCTGCGCAGCCAGAAGTCGACCTTGCACGGGGCGTCGTCGTGGGCCAGCCATTGTTCGGGGCTGACAAGCCAGAGGGCGAGGGTAGGGCCGCGCTCACTGGCGGCGCTGAGTGCAGTGTTGTCATCGGTGCGCAGGTCGCTGCGTAGCCAGGTCAGGTGCATGGGCTAACAAATTCTCCGGGCTGGCGGCTATGGGTTCTGAAGCAGTCGCAAGGCAGCTTGCGGGGTGTCGAACAGGGCAAGGTTGGGTAAATCGAGGTGGCTCAGTTGCGCGTGATGTAACGCCACCAGGCTACCGCCGGCGAGCGTCGGCACACCTAGCCCATGCAGCGAACGCTGCAGGGCTCTGGCATCGATGCGGGGCCCCAGGTGCAGCAATACGGCACGTGGGTGCAGCGTCGCCACTGCGCTTTGCAGCTGCGCGCCGGCCAGCGACTGTTCGAGTACTTCCACGGCAAACCCGTTGCTGGTAAGCAGCCAGGCGCATAACCACAGCTCGGGGTTGAATGCACGATCGCTGTCTTCCGCCAGCAGCACCGCCGGGCCTTGCAGCAACTGATTGTCATGGTAGACGCGCGCGCCCAGCTTGCTGCGCAACCAGGTATGGAAGAACGCCTGTTCCAGGCGTGCGTTGAAATAGGTGCGCCAGCGAAGCTCCAGGTGGTTCAGCAAGGGGAGCAGCAGCTGTTCGCACAGGGTCACGGCCGGGTACAGTGCCATCGCCTGATTGAGCTGATGGTCAAGGGTGCGCTGGGACAGGTTGGCAATGGCCTCCAGCATCTGCACCTGCCTGGCTTGCCAGTCGCTCTGGGGCGGCGTACCCAGCGGTTTGTCGAGCAGCTCGCCCACCTGGCTGACCGACGCGCCGCGCTGTAGCCAGGCCAGGATCGATTCGACGCGCTCGACCTGTTCCACCGGGTACAAGCGATGCCCCTTTGGCGTACGTTGGGGCTTGAGCAGCCCGTAGCGGCGCTCCCAGGCACGTAAGGTAACCGGGTTGACGCCAGTGCGGCGGGCCAGCTCACCGATAGGCAACAGTACTTCAGACCGCATTGCGCAGCCCCAGGCTTTCAGGGTGCGGCTGCAGGTACGCCTGCTGCTGCAGATACGGGTCGGGGTGGTTGCGCAAGTGGTGCTTGAGCAGGGTCAGCGGCACGACCAGGGGTACGACCCCTTGCTGGTATTGGCCGATCAGTTCCTGTAGCTCGCTTTTGTCCGAAGGCGTAAGGGCGTCCTTGAAGTAACCGCTCAGGTGCTGCAGCACGTTACTGTGAGTGCCGCGGCTGGCGCAGCGACGCAATGCCTGCATCAGCTCGGAGAAATACTGCGGGCCCACCACCAACGGATCATCGTACTTGCTCAGGGTGCCCAGCATGCGCCCCAGGGTTCGGTAGGCCTGGGGGTTATTGGCCATCAACAGGTACTTGTAGCGCGAATGGAAATTGACCAGCGCCCCGCGGTTCAGGCCTTCGGCCAGTACCCGCTGCCAGTCGGCGTAGGCATACACACGGCTGATGAAGTTTTCACGCAGCACGGGGTCATGCAGGCGGCCTTCTTCTTCCACAGGCAGGTCAGGCCGGCGTTCGCAAAATGCCTGAGCGTAGGCACCGCGCCCGCTGTGGAAGGCGGGGTGGCCGTTGTCCTGGTACACCTTTACCCGCTCCAGGCCACAGGAGGGCGACTTCTGCATGAAGATATAGCCGCAGATGTCGTCAAGCTCGTTGGCCATTTGCTCGCCGTAGGTGCGCAGGGGGCCGGTGAGGTCCATGCCGGGGTTGCGCGTGCCCACCACTTCAGGGTGATCCGGGTTACCGACCAGGCGGATCGGGTCCCTGGGCACACCCAGGCCGATGGCAACCTCCGGGCATACCGGGGTCCATTCGAAATGCGCTTCCAACTGAGCGCGGCACAGGTCGGAGGCCTTGTGGCCACCGTTATAGCGAACGCTGTGCCCGGTCAGGCAGGCGCTGATGGCGATGCGTGGCTTGTGGTGGGTTGCAGGGTCGTGCATGGCTGCCTCCGTTAAACCTGTACGTAAATTTAACCTTGTACAAGTTTATTCCAGCACATCGCTGGCTTCATTGAAACCAGTATTTTGTATATACGCCTTCACTCCAGGTGCTCGAGCAGGCGTCTTGCAGCCTCCTGGCCACTGAGCCAGGCGCCCTCCACGCGCCCCGACAGGCACCAGTCACCGCAGGCGTACAAGCCTTGGTCGGCGTCGGCCAGGGCCCCCCATTCATGGTTGCCACCCGGGCGTGCATACAACCAGCGGTGTGCAAGGGCGAACGTCGGTGCAGGCACCACACAGCCTACCAGCTCGGCGAATTCGCCCCACAACTGCTCTACCACCTCATCCTTGACCAGGTCGATATGTTGCCGGCTCCACGTGGAGGTGGCATGCAGCACCCAGGTGTCTAGCTGCTCGTCACGGCCGGGTTTGCTGCGGTTGCGGGCCAGCCAGTCAAGCGGGTTGCCCTGCACGAAGCACCCTTGCATAGGCGTCTCCAGGGCTGCCTGGAAACCAAGCGCAACGGCCCAGGTGGGCTCCATCTGCACGCCTGCCGCGACGGCGGCGAGCTTGGGCGTGGCCGCCAGCAAAGGCGTTGCCTGGGGGGCCGGCACCGCGATGATCACGCGGCTGTAGGGCCCATGGCTGCACCCCTCGGTGTCCTGCAGGTGCCAATACTGCTTGCCGCGAAACACCTCGGCGATGCGGCAACTGAAATTCACCGTCATGTCTGTCAACAGGCCGCGAGTGATGGCACTCATGCGCGGCACGCCCACCCAGCGGGTCTGCTCATCCGGGGAAGGGGTCAGTTGGCCATCGCGGTAGTTGTACAGTTGGGGTTTCCATTGGGCGGCCCAGCCGGCCGCCACCCACTGCTGCACCTGTTCGACGAAGCGACGGTCGCGGGCGGTGAAGTACTGCGCGCCCAGATCAAGGGCGCCAGCCTCGCTGCGTTTGCTGGCCATGCGTCCACCACTGCCGTGCCCCTTGTCGAACAGGTGCACGGTCTGCCCGACCTTGTGTAGCGCCTGAGCGGCGGACAGGCCGGCGATACCGGCCCCGATGATGGCAATAGGTACAGTCATGATGGCCTCTCAAACCTTGCTATGAGCAGACTACGCTGTCAGGCAAACCTGTACAATCCAGAAAATCTGTATAAGGTTATTCCGCTTCCACGGAAAGGTTGGCCTATGTTTATCGGAGAGCGTCGGGTCCAAAAAGTGCCTTGATGTTAAAAATAGACCACCGCCGTATTCTGCGAGGACACAGCCATGCACATATTGCTGACGGGCGGCACCGGATTGATTGGGCGGCATCTGTGCCGTCACTGGCTTGCACAGGGCCATCGGCTGACGGTATGGAGCCGCCGCCCGGACCAGGTGCCTGCGCTGTGCGGCAAGGGAGTACGGGGCATCGCCCGGCTGGAGCAGTTACCCGCCGATGAGCCGCTGGACGCCGTGGTCAACCTGGCCGGTGCGCCCATCGCTGATCGGCCCTGGACGGCGTCCCGGCGCAGCGTGCTGTGGGCCAGCCGTATCACCCTGACCGAACAGTTGCTGGCGTGGCTGGGTAGCCGCGAACAACGGCCGCAGGTATTGATTTCCGGTTCCGCGGTGGGTTGGTATGGGGATGGCGGCGAACGTGAGCTGACCGAGGAGTCCCCGCCGGTACGGGAAGACTTTGCCAGCCAGCTGTGCATCGCCTGGGAAGAAACCGCTCAACGTTCCCAGGCCCAGGGTATTCGTGTGGTACTGGTGCGCACCGGGCTGGTACTGGCCAGCGATGGCGGGTTCCTGTCACGTCTGCGCTTGCCGTTCAAGCTGGGCTTGGGTGGCCCGTTGGGTAACGGCAGGCAGTGGATGCCGTGGATCCATATAGACGACCAGGTCGCCCTGATTGATTTTCTGTTGCAGCATGGCGAAGCCAGCGGTCCTTATAATGCCTGCGCCCCTGAGCCGGTGCGCAACCGTGACTTTGCCCGGGCGCTGGGCAAGGCGTTGCACCGCCCCGCGGTGCTGCCGGTACCTGCACTGTTGCTCAAGGCTGGGCTAGGTGAAATGTCCAGCCTGCTGCTGGGCGGCCAGCGGGCACGCCCGGCGCGCTTGCTGGCTGCAGGCTTCAGCTTCCGCTTCAACGATCTGCAATCGGCGCTGGGCAACCTGTCCAGCCGCCTCTGACTAAGGATGTTGCATGACTGATCACGCCCTGTTGCTGGTCAACCTGGGTTCACCGGCCTCCACCTCGGTAGCCGACGTGCGCCGCTACCTGAACCAGTTTCTGATGGACCCGTATGTGGTCGACCTGCCCTGGCCTATCCGCCGCCTGCTGGTATCGCTGATCCTGATCAAGCGGCCCGAGCAGTCTGCCCATGCCTACGCCTCTATCTGGTGGGATGAAGGCTCGCCACTGGTGGAGCTGACCCGCCGCTTGCAGGCGGCGATGGTCGAGCACTGGCCCCACGGCCCGGTAGAGATTGCCATGCGCTATGGCCAGCCGGCCCTGCCAGACGTGCTGGAACGGCTGGCGGCGCAAGGCGTGCGCAAGGTGACCCTGGCGCCGCTGTATCCACAGTTCGCCGACAGCACCGTCACTACGGTGGTTGAGCTTGCCAAGGACACCATCACCGAGCGCCACCTGCCCCTGCAGATGCGGGTGCTGCAGCCGTTCTATGATCAGCCGGACTACATCGATGCGCTGGTGGCCAGCGCACGGCCGTATCTGCAGCAGGATTACGACCACGTGCTGCTCAGCTTCCATGGCCTGCCAGAGCGGCACCTGAAAAAACGCTACCCCAAGGGCACCCGGCATGACTTGCGGGCAGCCGACTGTTGCGAGGGGGCCAGTGCTGAGGTGCAGGCGGTATGCTACCGCGGCCAGTGTCTGGCTACTGCCAAAGCCTTTGCGCGCAAGATGGGCATACCCGATGGCAAGTGGTCGGTGTCGTTCCAGTCGCGGTTGGGCCGTGACAAATGGATTGAGCCGTACACCGAAACGCGCCTGGACGAACTGGCCAAGGCCGGTGTGAAAAAGCTGCTGGTGATGTGCCCGGCCTTCGTCGCCGACTGCATCGAGACGCTGGAGGAAATCGGCATGCGTGGCAGCGAGCAGTTCATCGAGGCAGGCGGGCGTGAACTGGTGCTGGTGCCCTGCATGAACGACCACCCGGAGTGGGCGAGGGTGCTGGCAGACCTGTGTGACAAGGCCTGACACTCGGGGTACGGCAGGCCCTGTTGCCGCTGAGCGCGCAGCAGGGCCTGTGGGTTTATTGTTGCCTCAAGGCAACTGGTCATCCAGTTTCTTGTGCTTCCAGGCGTCGTTGCCCGGCAGGATCAGGTTCAGTGCAATAGCCACGATGGCGCACAGGGCGATGCCCTTCAGGCCCCAGTCATCCGGCCCGTCACCCGTGCCCACCAGCACGCCGCCGATACCGAACACCAGCGTCACCGAAACGATCACCAGGTTGCGCGCCTCGGCCAGGTCGACCTTGTGGCGGATCATGGTGTTCAGGCCCACGGCGGCAATGGAGCCGAACAGCAGGCACAGAATGCCCCCCATCACAGGGATCGGGATGCTTTGCAGCAGGGCGCCGAACTTGCCGATGAAGGCCAGGGTGATAGCGAACAGCGCAGCCCAGGTCATGATCTTGGGGTTGTAGTTCTTGGTCAGCATCACCGCGCCAGTCACCTCGGCGTAGGTGGTGTTGGGCGGCCCGCCAAACAGGCCGGCTGCTGTGGTGGCCAGGCCATCGCCGAGCAGTGTGCGGTGCAGCCCGGGCGTTTTCAGGTAGTCACGGCCGGTCACGCTGCCCACCGCGATAACGCCACCAATGTGTTCGATTGCCGGCGCCAGGGCGACCGGGACGATGAACAGGATGGCCTGCCAATTGAACGCCGGGGCGGTGAAGTTGGGCAGCTCCAGCCAGGGGGCAGCGGCGATCTTGGCGGTATCGACCACGCCAAAGGCAAACGACAGGGCAAACCCCACCAGCACACCCGCAATGATCGGCACCAGGCGGAAGATGCCTTTGCCGAATACCGCCACGATCAGGGTGGTGAGCAACGCTGGCATGGAGATAAGCATGGCGGTTTTATAGGGCAGCAGCACGCTGCCATCGCCAGCCTTGCCCATTGCCATGTTGGCCGCGATCGGTGCCATGGCCAGGCCAATGGAGATGATCACCGGGCCGATCACCACGGGCGGTAGCGTGCGGTCAATGAAGCCGGTGCCTTTGATTTTTACCATCAGCCCCATGAAGGTGTACACGAAACCCGCGGCCATCACGCCACCCATGGTTTCGGCCAGGCCAAACTGGCCTTTGGCGAGGATGATGGGGGTGATGAAGGCAAAGCTGGAGGCCAGGAACACAGGTACCTGGCGGCCGGTGACCAGCTGGAACAGCAGCGTGCCGATGCCTGCGGTGAACAGTGCGACGTTCGGGTCCAGGCCGGTGATCAAGGGCATCAGCACCAGCGCGCCGAATGCCACGAAGAGCATCTGCGCGCCCGAAACGACCTGGCGCCAGAGCGGGTCGTTGAAGCCGTCCTGCATGGTCAGGCGTCCTTCTGCTTGGTGCCGAAGATCTTGTCACCGGCATCACCCAGGCCCGGCACGATGTAGCCGTGCTCGTTCAGGCGCTCGTCGATGGAGGCGGTGAAGATCTGCACGTCCGGGTGGGCTTTCTCGACCACCTGGATGCCCTCGGGGGCGGCGACCAGGACCATGGCACGGATTTCCCGGCAGCCGGCCTTTTTCAGCAGGTCGATGGTCGCGACCATGGAGCCGCCAGTTGCCAGCATCGGGTCGATGATCAGTGCCAGGCGCTGGTTGATATCGGGCGCGAGTTTTTCCAGGTAAGTGTGTGCTTCGAGGGTTTCTTCGTTGCGGGCCACGCCGACGGCGCTGACCTTGGCACCCGGTACCAGGCTGAGCACGCCGTCGAGCATGCCGATACCTGCACGCAGAATCGGCACGACGGTAATTTTCTTGCCGGCGATTTTCTCTACCGCAACCTTGCCACACCAGCCGTCGATCTCGTAGGTTTCGAGGGGCAGGTCCTGGGTGGCTTCATAGGTCAGAAGGGCGCCGACTTCCTGGGCGAGTTCGCGAAAGTTCTTGGTGCTGATGTCGGCACGGCGCATGAGGCCGAGCTTGTGGCGGATCAGCGGGTGGCGGATCTCACGGGTGGGCATAGGGGGCTCCGAAAGGCGGGCAAAAAAACCGCGCTAGATTAATCTATTCAGCCTGTGCTGTCGTCTGATCATTCTGCACGTTAGTCCATAAACGCTTGATCTGTGGCGAGCGGATGCGTACCTTTGCCCGCTTTTCCAAAATGCCCCCCTGGAGAGCGCAATGTCCGCCGATCTCGAGCATATTCGCCAAGTGATGCGTGAAGCCGACTGCCTGTATACCGAAGCCGAAGTCGAGGCGGCGATCGCCAAGGTCGGCGAGCAGATCTGCAAGGACCTGCACGACAAGAACCCGGTGGTGTTCTGCGTGATGAACGGTGGCCTGATCTTCTCCGGCAAGCTGCTGACGCACCTGCAGTTCCCGCTCGAGGCCTCGTACCTGCATGCCACCCGTTACCGCAACCAGACCAGCGGCGGCGAGCTGTTCTGGAAGGCCAAGCCAGAGGTATCGTTCATCGATCGCGACGTGCTCATCGTCGATGACATCCTCGACGAAGGTCACACCCTCAGCGCCATCATCGAGTTCTGCAAGCACGCCGGTGCGCGCACGGTGCACACCGCGGTACTGATCGACAAGGAACACGACCGCAAGGCCAGCCCCGACCTCAAAGCCAACTATGTCGGGCTGCCTTGCATCGACCGATACATCTTCGGTTATGGCATGGACTACAAAGGTTACTGGCGCAACGCCAACGGCATTTTTGCCGTCAAAGGCATGTAACACGGCGCCAGTCTTACAGCCCCGGTACAGCGTGCTAGAGTGCTCCTTCATGCCAAGGAGCCTTACATGCGTGCGATTCTCCCGTTCCTGCTGGCGGTCAGCCTGCCCCTGGCCGCCGCACCGATGCACAGCCAGTTCCTTCCGCCTGACGACCAGGCCTTGCGCCAGCAGGCGCCCACCGGCCAGCAATTGCTTCAGGTCACCGACTACGCCGTGGTGGTGGGTGCCCAGCGCCAGTCCGACCAACAGCCCATCCCCATCACCTCCACCTTGCAGGTGCGCCTGAAAGGCAAGCCATTGAGCAAGGGTGCCACCATCAGCCAGGTGCTGTTGACCTTCGATGGAGAGGCCGCCAAAAGCCTGAAAAAGCCGGTGTACGACGAGAAAACCAAGACCCTTGGCCTGAACTACCCCGTCAGCGACTACCGGGTGATCATGGACCTGCTGCGCAACGAGACGGTGTATGTGCAGTTTCTGACCTACGGCAACGGCCATATCTGGGCTGACCTGCACACAGGTACCGTACGTACGCGTTGAGGCGCGCTGGCTGCGGGGGGTACACTGCCGGCCTTCGAAATCCCGTGATGGTCCAGTTGGAGTCGGCAATGCGTAAAGACAAGAAACAGGTAATCGGTGACGAAATCAGCGACGACTACATCAAGTCGTTTCTTCAGTTTGAGCCGGCAGATGGTGTGACTTCGCCGTCGCTGCACAAGCTGGTTAAAGCCTACCGTGGCCTGCGCGTCGATGATTTCCAGCGTTTTGTGGGCTTCTTCGTGGCAGCCGGCCTGGACCTGGACGGCAAGGACGAGCACGGCAAGACCTTCGTCGAGCAGATCGCCGACCAGCGTAACGCGCCCGAATACATCGAGATTACCGACAACGCACGTGCGTAAGCGGAAGGGTTGGGGCTGCAACGCAGCCCCAGTCTGCGATCACGCGTAGTGCTTGGCCGCCGGGCTGTCTTCAGCCAGGTCCAATGCTGCGTCGTTGTCCGCGCTGATCTTGTGATACAGCGCCGCGTCGGTCGCCAGGGTCTTTTCCCGTGCCGGGAAGATTTCCTTGAGCTTGGCAGCCCATGCACCCTTGGCCTGCTCCGGGAAGCAGCGCTCGATCAGCTCAAGCATGATCGACACCGTCACCGAAGCGCCAGGCGATGCGCCCAGCAGCGCGGCGAGGCTGCCGTCCTGGGCTGCCACCAGCTCAGTGCCAAACTGCAGTACGCCGCCTTTTTTCGGGTCTTTCTTGATGATCTGCACCCGTTGGCCGGCCACTTCCAGGCGCCAGTCTTCGGCCTTGGCGTGCGGGTAGAAGCGGCGCAATGACTCCAGGCGCTGCTCCATCGACTGCATCACTTCGCTGACCAAGTACTTGGTCAGGTCCATGTTGTCGCGGGCCACCGCCAGCATCGGGCCGATGTTGCCCAGGCGCACCGACAGGGGCAGGTCCATCAGCGAACCGTGCTTCAGGAACTTGGTGGTAAAGCCTGCATAGGGGCCGAACAGCAGGGATTTCTTGCCATCGACCACCCGGGTGTCGAGGTGCGGGACCGACATGGGCGGTGCGCCCACGGCAGCCTGGCTGTAGACCTTGGCCTGGTGCTGGCTGACGATCTCCGGGTTGTCGCAGCGCAGCCACTGGCCACTCACGGGGAAGCCGCCGAAGCCTTTGCTCTCTGGAATGCCGGAAGCCTGCAGCAGGGGCAGGGCAGCGCCACCTGCGCCCAGGAAGACGAAGCGCGCATCCACTTCGCGGCTACCACCGCTGTTGACGTCCTTGATGCTCACGGTCCAGCCGTCGCCGTTACGGCGCAGGCCCACCACCTTCTTGCAGTACTTGACCTGCGCGTCGGGCGCATCGCCCAGCAGCTTGAGCAGCTTGTTGGTCAGTGCGCCGAAGTTCACGTCGGTGCCCTTGAGCACACGGGTGGCGGCGATGTGCTGGTCGGCTGGGCGCCCCGGCATCATCAGCGGCATCCACTCGTTCATCACGGCCTTGTCTTCGGTGTATTCCATGTCGGCGAAGGCGTGGTGCTGCTTGAGCAGCTCGTAACGCTTCTTGAGGAATGCGACACCCTTGTCACCTTCGACGTAGCTCAGGTGCGGGACCGGGTTGACGAATGCGCGTGCCGGCCCGAAGTTGCCCTTTTTGCTCAAGTAGGCCCAGAACTGGCGGGACACCTCGAACTGGGTATTGATGTGCACCGCCTTCTTGATGTCGATGCTGCCATCGGCGGCCTGGGGCGTATAGTTGAGCTCGCACAGGCCAGCATGGCCGGTGCCTGCGTTGTTCCACGGGTTGGAACTCTCTGCGGCTCCAGAGTCCATCGCCTCGACGACCTCGAGCTTGAGGCCCGGGTCAAGCTCCTTGAGCAGTACGGCCAGGGTGGCACTCATGATGCCCGCGCCTACCAGTACTACATCAACCGATTCGTTCTGCGCCATTTACCGCGTCTCCACACTCTACAGCTACCTAATTGACAGCACGGCATACCGGGTTCGCCAGGATCGCCATGTCCGACTTTTCGCAGTTCTTGAAGCGTTCGCGGACACCGCCAGTCAGTCTTGGGGTTGCTACATTGAACCCTGTTTGCCATGGGTGCGGCAATTCGACTTATGGTCAAGGTGTCGTGCGTGCGATATGGAACGGCTCAGACACGCATCCGGGATGAGGGTTCTTGCCGCCTGTTCAGGGCTGTTCGGGACACATCTGCTGCTTTTGCACATGCCAGATTGTTCATTTGCTCGCCACACTCTTGTGAAGTAGTGAAAACCGTTTTTTCCACGCTCTTTTGGAGACGTGAACCTCAAAAGGGGACTGCGCGATGGCAACCCGCAGGTTCATGCAGTGTGAAGGGCCGGAAAAGCAGGCACGACAGCCGATGCAAGACCTGAGTGGAAGGCTCTCTGTGGGCGAGGCGGGTGAAGTTGCCGGGGTCAGACGGCGAGTGCGGGGCCCGATCAGGAGACGTCCTTATAATCGGGGGGAGATTATAGCGATGTCGCGGAGAGAAATGTCGTCAATTCGTGGTTTTATTGCAGCGTTTTTCAAGCGGCGAGGATGCGCTGATGCCAGGGGCGGCTTGCACGGTTGCAAACCCGGGCGCTGGCCGGCAGTTCGCGGCCCAGCCAGGCGAGGTGGATATCGTGAACCTGCACCCAGCCGCTGCCGTTGGGTAGCTGCCGGCATTGCATGAAGGCCAGGCATTTGCCCGTGCCGTCGAGCCGGGCGTAGGCGTTGCCGGGTTTACGTTGCAGTAGCAGGTTCCAGAGCGAAGCCATGGCAGGTGTCCTGTGCAGTGAGGCCTGGCGCAAGCATAAGGGGCAGCCGGTTAAACGATTGTGACAGCGCGCACTGGCCGCGCATGCCGCTTGCAGGCCAGGCCCCGCCGCTAGGTATACTGTGCACTTTCGCCGCACTTTCTGGAGAAACGCGCATGTTGCAACGTCTGTTGTTCGGTTTGATCGCCGTAGCCAGCCTCAGCCTGGTCGGCTGTGCCCACAGTCCGCAACAACTCAGCCCGCAACCCAAACTGACCGCGCCGCTTGCCCCGGTGGGCAATGGCCAGCCAGTGGTGGTGCGTGTGGTCGATGGCCGGCCGTCGCCGTCCCTGGGGACGCGCGGTGGTATGTACCCGGAAACCAGCACCATCAGCGTCAACGCCAATGACGTGGTACCCAAGCTGCAGGCCCAAGCCGAAGCCGCCGTGCGCCTGCTGGGCTTTACCCCCACTTCCGGTGCAGGCAGTGCGCCGCAGCTGACCGTGACCCTGGCTGAGCTCAAGTACCAGTCGCCCAAAGACAACCTGTACGTGACCGAAGCCACCATTGGCGCCATCTTCCGCGCCGATGTCACCAACAACGGCCGCCGCTACAGTGGCCGCTATGGTGCTTCGCTGGACCAGCGGTTTGGCATGGCCCCCAACCAGGACACCAACACCCAGCTGGTGGGCGATGTACTGAGCGATGCGCTGACCCGTCTGTTCAAGGACCCAAGCATCGGCCAGACGCTGGCGCGGTAATCACCGGCTTTGCAGGCCCCCAACCGCTGCCTCCACACAGGGCAGCGGTTTTTTTACGCCTTTGCGAGGCTCAGGCCGCTTCGATGTGAAAGTCCAGCACGCTGATACCGGTGCCGGTGTCCACCTCTGGCCAGTGGTCATGCATGTGCCCGCCGAGGGCGCAGTAAACCAGCCACTGGTGGTCTTGCACGTTGATGGCGAAACCGTCGATCAATGCCTGTTGCTCATCGCTCTGGGCGACCAGATAGAGGCGGTCCTGGTTTTCGGCGTGCAGCATGAACGGGCTCCGGTTCGTTGAAAGGCCGACAGGGTGGCCTGTTCTGATGACGAACGCGTGACAGGTGAAATTAAATGGGGAAGGGGCGCGTGCTGCGCCCCATGCAGGGGATCAGGCTACAGGTGCCTGCTGCTTGACCTGATACTGGTTGCGCACCGGGGTCGCATACTGCAGCACCAGGTAAGGCTGCTGCTCGGGCGGGCAGGCATCCAGACGGCGCTGCCACTCCTCTTTGGCCTTGGCCAGCTCGTCGGCCGGGAACACCTTGTCGGCGCCGGGCACCTGCAGGGTATCGTCCTTGTCTGCCCACATCGCGTAGGCCAGGTAGTGCACCGGGAACAACCGGTAGCCGGCGAGAATCTGCCGGTCGACTGCTGCAGCCAGTTGCTTGGCGTCTTCGTGGTACTCGGTGACCGGCGCGGCAAAGTTGATGTGCACCCGGCCTTTGTAGCCGGTGATGCCCTTGGCGATGCTCTGGTCGTCCTCGCCTGGCGCCTTCTTGTAGGTGCCGGTGGTGGCCCGGATATACAGTTCGCGGGCCTTGGCCTGGTCGCAGGGGTCGTATTCGTAGCTGATCGAAACAGGCGTCAGATTCAGGCTCTGGATGACCGCACCGAATGCCTCGTCCTTGCGGCTCATGTGGAACATCTTGAGGATGGCCGAGTCGGTGCGATCGTCACCGTCCTTGGCGCGGCCTTCGGCCTGGGCGATCCAGATCGAGGTGGCATCGTTGCGGATGGAGTGGTTGATGTAGGCCGAGAGCAGCTGGTAGGCCGCCAGCTTCTCGCGGCGCCCGGTGATGGACCGGTGCACGATGAAGCTTTTGTTCAGGCGCATCATGTCGCTCACGAACGGCTTCTGCAGCAGGTTGTCGCCGATGGCAATGCGCGGGGTCGGCAGGCCGGCGTGGTACACCGCGTAATTGACGAAGGCCGGGTCCATGACGATGTCGCGATGGTTGGCCAGAAACAGATAGGCAGTGCCAGCCTTGAGTTGTTCGACCCCGGTATAGGTGACGCCATCGGTGGCACGGTCGATAGTCTGGTCGACGTAGTACTCCACCTTGTCCTGCAAGGTGGAAACGCAGGTCACACCGGCGAATTCCTTGCGCAGGCGACGGGCGATCAGCGGTTTGAGCAACCAGCCGAAAGCGCCGGCCGCACGGGGGAAACGGAAGTGCGTGAGAATATCGAGAAATGCCGGGTCGCTGAACAGCCTTGCCAGCACGGCAGGGACCTCAGCGTCGTCGTAGGGTCGGATGGCATCGAATTCGCCCATCATGCTCTCTTGTTGGAAACGGCTAGGGTAATAAGGTAGGGGCGGGCTCCGAAAAACGGCTCGGACGCACACGGGCCCTGTAAACAGACCGGCAATTATACGCATAAGTCACTGCGGAGGCCCCGATGCTGGAAACCGACTTCTATGATTGCCCGTATTGTGGCGAGCGGGTGGAAACCACCGTCGACCTCTCGGCGGGTGATCAGGTTTACACTGAGGACTGCCAGGTGTGCTGCCAGCCGGTGATCTTCAGCTTGCAGGTGCACGATGACGAATGGATGCTCGAGGTCAGACGTGAGGACGATGCGTGATGCGGCGTATCTACGAACCCGAAAACCTGCTTGAGGCGGAAATGCTGGCCGGTATGCTGGCCAGCGAAGGCGTGCGCGCGCATCTGGTGGGCCGCGACCTGGTGGGCGCAGCCGGTGAGTTGCCGATTCACGGTCTGCTAGGCCTGGCGGTGGACGATGAGCACGCCGAGTACGCACGGCAGTTGATCGATGCGTACAATGACGCCCAGCCGATGGTTGGCGACGAACCGGAGAGCTTCCCCGGTACCTTGATCTGCTAGGTTCAGAATTCCCCCATGTGTGGACGTTATGCCCTGTTTCGCTGGCCTCAGGCACTGGCCAGCCTGCCAGGCTTCCCGGTCGGTCACCCCGCCCAATGGAACATTTCGCCCGGTGCCTCGGTGCTCATCCAGCGCCAGCTCGAGGGTGGGCCGGAGGTGGCGAGGGTGCGCTGGGGCTTGACGCCCGCCTGGCTGACCGACCTGTCACGTACCCCTGCCCATGCCCGGGCCGAAACCCTGGCCGAACAGCCGATGTTCCGCGAAGCCTTTCGCCAGCGCCGCTGCCTGATGCCGGCCAATGGCTTTTACGAATGGCGTGGCAGCGTGCGCAAACGGCCCTACTGGCTAACGCCAGGCGAGGGGGCGTCGTTGTACTTCGCGGCCATCTGGGAGGCGTACCCGGTGCAGGACCAGGTGTGGTTGAGTTGCGCGGTGGTGACGCAGGCCGCGGTCAACCAGCGCCGGCCCCTGATACTGGACGAAGCGGGGCGCGAAGCCTGGCTGGACCCGCTGACACCACTGAGCCGCCTGCAGGAATTGCTGGCGAGCCCGCCTGCGCCCCTGCGCGAGCGCGCCCTGGCCCATTTCGTCAACGACCCGAAGCTGGATGCCCCGGAATGCTTGACCCCGGCCTGATGCGGTCCCACGGTTCACGATCAGGTGGGCTGGTGTACACCCGTCGAGACCTGCGGCCGCGTCTACGTGGGTAAATTCTTACCTGTGGCTATGGCGGGCAACCCTTGAGTCATCCTAGGATACGGCGCATGTCGAAAGGGAGTGATTTCATGCGTAAAGGTTTAGTCGTCAGCCTGCTGAGTGCTGGCATCCTGCTAGCTGGTTGCCAGGCGGTGAACACCACCAGTGGCGGCTCCGTGGGTGTAGAGCGCAAGCAGTACATGTTCAGCATGCTGTCGCCCGATGAAGTGAACAAGATGTACGCCCAGTCTTATCAGCAGACACTGGGCGAGGCCTCCAGCAAAGGGCTGCTGGACAAGTCCAGCGCCGATGCCCGGCGCGTACAGGCCATTGCCAACCGCTTGATCGCCCAGGCCCCCAAGTTCCGGCCCGATGCCGCCCAGTGGAACTGGGAAGTCAACGTGATCAAGAGTGACGAACTCAACGCCAACTGCGGCCCGGGCGGCAAGATCATCGTCTACACCGGCCTGATCGATCAGCTCAACCTCAACGACGCCGAGATCGCCGCCGTGGTAGGCCACGAGATCGCCCACGCCCTGCGTGAACACAGCCGCGAGGCCATGTCCAAAGCCTACGGCGTGCAAATGGCCCGTTCCGGCGCCGGTGCGCTCCTGGGCCTCGGCCAGGACAGCATGGCCCTGGCCGACACCGTGGTGAACTACGCCATGACCCTGCCCAACAGCCGTGCCAACGAGAACGAAGCCGACCTGATCGGCCTTGAGTTGTCGGCCCGCGCCGGCTACGACCCTAACGCAGCCATCACCTTGTGGAACAAGATGAGCAAGGCTTCGGAAGGGGCGCCGCCTGAGTTCATGAGCACTCACCCCGCATCGGCCAGCCGCATTGCGTCGCTGCAGGCCGCCATTCCGAAGGTGATGCCGCTGTACCAGGCTGCTGCCAAGCCATAAAAACCGTGCAAGCCGCCCGCAGATGCCGGCGGCTTGCAGCCCCTTCAGCCCACCCAGCCGCTGGCCTTCATGGCCGAATACACCGCGACGATGGCCAGCACGAAGAACGCAGCCGCTGCCAGGCGGCGGATCAGCGTCAACGGCAGCTTGTCTGCAGCGAAGTTGCCCGCCAGCACCACGGGTACGTTGGCGATCAGCATGCCCAGCGTGGTGCCGACGATCACCATGATCAGATGCGGGTATTGTGCGGCCAGCATCACCGTGGCCACTTGGGTCTTGTCACCGATTTCGGCCAGGAAGAAGGCGATGAGGGTGGTGAGGAACGGGCCGAAGCGGCGCGCCGGGTTTTCGTCGTCGTCCATCTTGTCCGGTACCAGCGTCCACAGTGCGGTGGCGGTGAAACTTGCGGCAAGGATCCAGTGCAGGGCGGCGTCGCTGAAGAAACTGCCAAACCACGCACCTACTGCGCCGGCCGCAGCATGGTTGGCCAGCGTGGCGGCAACGATACCGGCAATGATCGGCCACGGTTTACGAAAACGCGCGGCAAGAATGAGCGCAAGCAATTGCGTCTTGTCGCCGATTTCGGCAAGCGCAACGATGGCGGTGGGGACCAACAGAGATTCCAGCATCAGGATTCCTACGGGGGCGGGTCGACACGGCTATGACACGTACAGCCTTCCCGCCCCGGGTAAGGTGTGCGTGTCATAGGTCTTGTCAAACCCTGGATCTGTCTGCGCAGATCTGGCCATGCAAGGGTGCATGGTGGGTCGCACGCGCCATGGTCTGTGGACCAAGTATGTTGACGCGTACCGGGCGAGCGGGTGGCTCGCGGGAGACTACTCCCCTAGGACGGAGCGGATTCTGCCTAGGCGAAACGGTTTCGGCAAGCGTTGTTTTCAGCCACGTGTCGCCTGATAAATCCGAAACCCATCCGCTTCGTCGCGTACCTGGCAGTTGCCCAGCGCCCCTTCGATAAGGGGTTGGTAGCGCAGAAAACTGTTGGCAACCAGGCGAATTTCGCCACCTTTTCGCAGGTGTTCGGCGGATTTTCTCAGCATGGTTTCCGAGGCGCGGTAGTCGGTGTGTACGCCGGTATGGAACGGTGGATTGCTCAGCACCAGGCTCAGGTCAAAAGGCGCCGCGTCGATCCCGTCACCCTGAATGACCTCGCCCTCAAGGCCATTCTCAGCCAAGGTCAGACGGCTGGCGGCAACGGCGAAGGCGTCCACGTCCAGCAGTGTAAGGCGGCTTTGTGGATAGCGCCGTTTCACGGCAGCACCCAGCACGCCCGCACCACAACCGAAGTCCAGTACATGGCCGCCCGGCAGCCCATCGAGGTGCTTGAGCAACAGGGCGGTGCCCCGGTCCAGGCGGCCATGGCTGAACACGCCCGGCAGGCTGGTGACGCGCAAGGGGCCGTCTGGCAGGTCCAGCTCGAAACGTTGCGCCAGGCTTTCAAGCGGCTGGGCCTGGGGCGCCTGTTCGACGGTGACCTGCCAGAGCTGGCAGTGCCGGGCGCTGTCGAGCTTGCGAGGTTTGCCAAAGGCCTGCAACTGCCTGGATACGGCCTCGATACCCCCGCGTTTTTCCCCCACCACGTACAGTTCGCCGCCCGCCAATGGTGCAGCCAGCGCATTGAGCAGGTAGGCAGCCAGTTCGCGTGACTTGGGCAGGAACAGCACGGCCGCAGTGAACGCCACTGCCGGTGGTTCCACCCCGCAATGGCTGCGCATTGCGTAACGGCTGGCCAAGGCTGCGTGGTCGCCGGCGTGCCAGGTCCAGGCATGGGCTTCAGGCAACTGGCCGAGCAGGTCGTCAGCCGGTGCCCCGGCTATCAGCAGCGGGCCTTGGAACAGCTCTGTCTGGCGGAGCAACACTTGACTACGCGGGTCCATGGACGAGGCCTCCGGAAAAAGTGGCGCAGTGTACCAGAGGCGCCACGTTGGCTCAGCTGACCACTCGCCGCGCCTGCCCGGCGAAGAAGGCCTGAGCGTTTTCGGCCAGTTGCCCAACGATGCGCTGGCGAGCCTCAACCGCGCCCCAGGCGCTGTGGGGCGTGACGATCAGGCGTGGGATGCCGGGCTCGAGCAGTGGGTTGCCGTGAACCGGCGGCTCGACGCTGAGCACGTCGGTAGCCGCACCGCCCAGGTGGCCACTGCGCAGGGCATCGGCGAGCGCCTGCTCGTCGATCAAGCCGCCCCGCGCAGTGTTCACCACCAAGGCGCCGGGCTTGAGCAGTGCCAGCTCGCGGGCACCGATCATGTGCCGGGTCTGTTCGTTGAGCGGGCAGTGCAAGGTCAGGGCATCGACCTGAGGCAGCAGCTCATCAAGCGGCAGGCGGTCGTTGCGGCTGGGTCGCCCGGGTATCTGCCCGCTCAGCACGCGCATGCCAAACGCCTCGGCCAGCCTCGCCACCGCGCCACCCAGCTCCCCATGGCCCAGCAGGCCGAGGGTTTTACCCTCCAGTTCGACGATGGGGAAGTCCAGCAGGCAAAACTGGCTGGCCTGTGCCCAGCGGCCTTCACGCACGGCCTGCTGGTAGTCGCACAGGCGGGTGGCCAGTGCCAGCAACAGGGCCAGGGTATGCTGGGCCACTGAAGGGGTGCCGTAGCCCTGGCAGTTGCAGACAGTGATGCCTTGCGCATGCGCAGCGGCCAGGTCGACGTTGTTGGTGCCAGTGGCAGCCACCAGAATCAGCTTTAGCTGCGGGTTGGCAGCCAGGGTTGCGGCATCCAGTACCACCTTGTTGCTGATGACCGCGGTTGCCCCTTGCAGGCGCTCTGCCACCTGCTCCGGGCGGGTGGCCGCGAACAGTTCGAAGGTGTCGAACTGCTGCTTCAGGGGCGAGAGGTCAAGGTCCAGGGAGTGGTGGTCGAGAAACACGGCGTGACGCGGGCTGGGCATGGAGTTCTCCGGTGGCTGATCGCAGGCTTCAACCCAGTGTCCAGCCCCTTGCAACCGCCCGTCAACGCCTACCCCTCACACCTGCGCCTGGCAAATCATTCCTTCGGCTGATTTGGCTGTCATATCGGCGAACTACAGTAACGGCCACACGTTTCCAGCCTGCTGCTCAATGAAAGGGATATTTATGTTGCAGACCCGCATCATCAAGCCCGCCGAGGGCGCCTATGCGTACCCGCTGCTGATCAAGCGCCTGCTGATGTCTGCAAGCCGCTACGAGAAAACCCGCGAAATCGTCTACCGGGACATGCTGCGCCTGACCTACCCGCAGCTTAACGAACGTATTGCACGGCTGGCCAACGTGCTGACCGCCGCCGGCGTGAAGGCCGGTGATACCGTGGCGGTGATGGACTGGGACAGCCACCGTTACCTGGAGTGCATGTTCGCCATTCCCATGATCGGGGCGGTGGTGCACACCATCAACGTACGCCTGTCGCCTGAGCAGATCCTCTACACCATGAACCACGCCGAAGACCGCCTGGTGTTGGTCAACAGTGATTTTGCAGGCCTCTACCAGTCCATTGCCGGGCAATTGACCACGGTCGAGCGCACGGTACTGCTGACCGACGATGCGGCCAGCCAGGCCACGTTGCCAGGCATGGAGGGCGAATACGAACAACTGCTGGCCGCTGCCAGCCCGCACTACGACTTCCCTGATTTCGACGAAAACTCGGTGGCCACCACGTTCTACACCACCGGTACCACGGGCAACCCCAAGGGGGTGTATTTCACCCACCGGCAACTGGTGCTGCACACGCTGGCCGAAACGTCGGTGACCGGCAGTATCGACAGCGTGCGCCTGATCGGCAGCGATGACGTGTACATGCCGATAACCCCCATGTTCCATGTGCATGCCTGGGGCATCCCTTATGCCGCTACCATGCTGGGCATGAAGCAGGTGTACCCGGGCCGCTACGAGCCAGAAATGCTGGTCAGGCTGTGGCGTGAAGAACGGGTCACGTTCTCTCACTGCGTGCCTACCATCTTGCAGATGCTGCTGAACTGCCCAAGCGCCCAGGGGCAGCACTTTGGTGGCTGGAAGATCATCATCGGCGGCAGTGCCTTGAACCGCTCGTTGTACCAGGCTGCCCTGGCCCGCGGCATCCAGCTCACGGCGGCGTATGGCATGTCCGAAACCTGCCCGCTGATTTCTGCGGCCCACCTCAATGATGAACTGCGTGCCGGCAGCGAAGATGAACGGGTCAGCTACCGCATCAAGGCCGGCGTGCCGGTGCCCCTGGTGGAAGCTGCCATTGTCGACGGCGAAGGCAACTTCCTGCCTGCCGATGGCGAAACCCAGGGGGAGCTGGTACTGCGCGCACCCTGGCTGACCCAGGGCTACCTGAACGAACCCGAGAAGAGCGAGGCCCTGTGGCAAGGCGGCTGGCTGCACACAGGTGACGTCGCCACCCTCGACAGCATGGGTTTCATCGATATCCGCGACCGCATCAAGGATGTGATCAAGACCGGCGGCGAGTGGGTATCTTCGCTGGACCTCGAAGACCTGATCAGCCGGCACGCGGCGGTTCGCGAGGTCGCTGTGGTCGGTGTGGCCGACCCACAGTGGGGGGAACGGCCATTCGCCCTGCTGGTACTCAGGGAAGGGCAGGCGGTCGATGCCAAGGCACTCAAAGACCATTTGAAGCCGTTCGTGGAGCAAGGGCAGATCAACAAGTGGGCCATTCCAAGCCAGATCGCCGTTGTTACTGAAATTCCCAAGACCAGTGTCGGCAAACTCGACAAGAAACGTATCCGCCAGGACATCGTCCAGTGGCAAGCCAGCAACAGTGCGTTTCTTTCCACCTTGTAACGGGGCGGTAACCGGGGTGCCTGCGGCAATCTGCCCGGGGGTAACCCGCGTGGCAGAGCGCCCGGCGCCTTGCCAAACGGCGCAAATGCGCCATCCTTGAGCACTGCCAGCCTGCACGCGGAGCAAACACCAGCGGGTTGGCGGCATGGAGCGCAAATCACACTTTAGAGGGATCAAGCGCCTGTGCCTTGCTGGCTATAGTCGGGGTCAGGGGCTTTTCGGGAGGGGAGGGTACGCAGGCGCACGCTTGCATGCCGGTCGTTCAGGCCATTCCTGAAGGGACTCACTGCCATAACAAAAAAGTACATGGAGTAGCGTCGATGAAATCTGCAAACCCGTTCTGGCGCAGGGCCAGGTTGCCCATGGCCGTCAGCCTTGCTTCCACGCTCGCCGGCCCAGCATTCGCAGTCAGCTTCAACATTGGTGAAATCGAAGGCCAGTTCGACTCGTCGCTCTCCATAGGCGCCAGCTGGTCGACCGCCAACCCCAACCGCAACCTCATCGGGGTCAACAACGGCGGCAAGGGCCTGTCGCAAACCTCTGACGATGGCCACCTGAACTTCAAGAAGGGCGAAACCTTCTCCAAGATCTTCAAGGGTATTCACGACCTGGAGCTCAAGTACGGCGACACCGGCATCTTTGTGCGCGGCAAGTACTGGTACGACTTTGAACTCAAGGACGAGCACCGTCAGTTCAAGGACATCAGTGATTCCAACCGCAAGGAGGGCGCCAAGTCGTCCGGTGCCGAACTGCTCGACGCCTTCGTCTACCACAACTACTCCATCGGCGACCAACCGGGCTCGGTGCGCCTGGGCAAGCAAGTGGTGAGCTGGGGCGAAAGCACCTTCATCGGCAGCGGCATCAACGCCATCAACCCCATCGACGTGTCGGCGTTTCGCCGGCCCGGGGCCGAGATCAAGGAAGGCCTGATCCCGGTCAACATGTTCTATATCTCCCAGAGCCTCACCGACAACCTGTCAGCCGAGGCGTTCTACCAGCTTGAGTGGGACCAGACGGTTGTCGACAACTGCGGCACCTTCTTCTCCCAGCCAGACATCATTGCCGACGGCTGCAACAACAACCTGCGCGTGCTCAATAGCAGCCGCACCGTGCCGGCAGCAGCCCGCCAGTTCCTGGCCACGCGGGGTGTGAACATCAACGAAGAAGGGGTGATGGTGCGCCGGGGCGGCGACCGCGATGCCCGTGACAGCGGGCAGTTCGGTGTGGCCATGCGCTACATGTTCGAGCCGCTGGACACCGAGTTCGGTGCCTACTTCATGAACTACCACAGCCGCGCGCCGATCTTCAGCGCCACCGGCGCATCCCCCTCGGTGTTCGCCGCCATCCCGACCCTGCCAGCGCAACTGCGCGCCCTGGCGCCGCTGATCGTTGCCGGCAACTCGCAGTACTTCGTGGAATACCCCGAAGACATCCGCCTGTATGGCCTGAGCTTCTCCACCACACTGCCCACCGGTACAGCGTGGAGTGGTGAGCTCAGCTACCGCCCCAACGCACCGGTGCAGTTGAACACCACCGATATTCTGTTTGCTGGCGTACGCCCGCTGGGCGGCGCACTCAGCAATGCTTCGCTGCTTACCGGCACCCCGGGCCAGGACCTGCATGGCTATCGCCGCAAGGAAGTCACCCAGTTCCAGACTACCCTCACGCACTTCTTCGACCAGGTGATGGGCGCCAGCCGCATGACCGTGGTAGGTGAGGTGGGCGTGACCCACGTCGGTGGCCTGGAGAGCGCCTACGACACCCGCTACGGCCGCGACCCGGTTTACGGCCCAGGCCCACTGCCTTCTACCGGCGGCGCCAATACCTGCCAGGCACTCAACGCCAGCACCATCGCCGGTGCCGGGCCGGGCAGCTCCACGGCCAACCTGAACCGCAAGTGTGAAAACGACGGCTACACCACCAGTACTTCCTGGGGTTACCGCGCCCGCGTGATCTGGGATTACCCGGACGTGTTCGCCGGGGTCAACCTCAAGCCCAGCGTGGCCTGGTCCCATGATGTGTCCGGTTACTCGCCAGGCCCGGGCGGCAACTTCGAGGAAGGCCGCAAGGCAGTCAGCCTGGGGCTGGACGCCGAGTACCAGAACACCTACACCGCCAGCCTGTCGTACACCAACTTCTTCGACGGCAAGTACACCACCGTGGATGATCGCGACTTCGTCGCCCTCAGCTTCGGCGTGAACTTCTAAGCAAACAGATCCAGGACGACACGACATGAACAAGACCAGAAGTCTGCTGCAAGCCGGTGTGCTGGGCCTGTCCCTGCTGGCGACCAGCGTAATGGCAGCGGTGTCTGCTGACGAAGCGGCGAAGCTGGGCAGCACCCTGACGCCAATGGGCGCGGAAAAAGCCGGCAATGCCGATGGTTCCATCGGCCCCTGGCAGCCGCTGGCCAAAACCGCCGGCAGCGTCGACGGCAAAGGTTTCCTTGCTGACCCTTACGGCAGCGAAAAACCCCTGTTCACCATCACTGCGCAGAATGCCGACCAGTACAAGGACAAGCTCTCACCCGGCCAGTTGGCCATGATCAAGCGTTACCCGGACACCTACAGAATCCCGGTTTTCAAAACCCACCGGGGGTCGACGGTCCCCGCAGATGTGTTCGCCGCCATCAAGGAAAATGCCACCAAGGCCACCCTGGCTGAGGGGGGCAACGGGCTGAAAGACTTCCGCACGGCAGTGCCGTTCCCCATCCCGAAAACCGGGTTGGAGGTGATCTGGAACCACATCACCCGCTACCGTGGCGGCAGCGTCAGCCGGCAGGTGATCCAGGCTACGCCGCAGCATAACGGGTCCTTCAGCGCTGTGAATTTCTCTGACCAGTTCGTGTTCCGCGACCGGATGAAGGATTACGACCCGAACAACCCGGGCAACATCCTGTTCTACTTCAAACAGGAAGTGACGGCCCCGGCGCGTTTGGCAGGCACCGTGTTGCTGGTACACGAAACCCTCGACCAGGTGAAGGAGCCGCGCAAGGCCTGGATCTATAACGCCGGGCAACGCCGCGTACGTCAGGCACCGCAGGTATCGTACGACGGCCCGGGTACCGCGGCCGATGGCCTGCGCACCTCGGATAACCTCGACATGTACAACGGTGCCCCGGACCGCTACGACTGGAAGCTCGAGGGCAAGAAGGAGCTCTACATTGCCTCCAACGCCTTCAAGCTCGATGACCCCAAGCTGAAGTACACCGATATCGTCAAGGCCGGGCACATCAACCAGGACCTCGCCCGTTACGAGTTGCGACGGGTGTGGCATGTGGTTGCCACCCTCAAGCCTGGCCAGCGGCACATTTATGCCAAGCGTGACTTCTACATTGACGAAGACACCTGGCAGGCCGCCGTGATCGACCAGTACGACGGCCGTGGCCAGCTGTGGCGCGTGTCCGAGGCCCACGCCCAGCCGTACTACAACGTGGAGGTGCCGTGGATCACCCTGGAGGCCATCTACGACTTGCAATCGGGCAGGTACCTGGCCTTGGGCATGAAGAACGAAGAGAAGCGTGCATACGACTTCGGCTTCACCGCCAGCAAAGCGGACTTCCAACCCGCAGCACTGCGCCAGTCCGGCATCCGTTAATCCGGCATCACACGGGCGATGTAGGAGCGAGCACAGCTCGCGATGGGGCGCAAAGCGCCCCCCAGCCCCCCAATAAACCCGCTGAATACCCCACCAAACCCCCGCCTTAGCCTCTGTCCATCGCCGTTGTTGCTTTTTGTCGTAGTCTTTTCCCCAGTATTCGCCCCCCTTTGCCTTCAAATACGCGACGTTAACCGCTAGTCTCGCAAACACCGCTATCGCCGTATTCTTCCAACCAGAACGAGCCGGCCATGTCAGACCTGTCCCGTACGAACGGATTCGCCAGCCAGGCCATGGGCCTGCTGGACGGGCGTTTCTTCCGGCCACCCTTGCCCGATGGCCATGTCGCTCGCCAGCGCCTGTGCCAACGCTTGCACGCGGGGCTGGGTGGGCGTTTGCTGCTGGTCAGTGCACCTGCGGGGTTTGGAAAAAGCTGCCTGGCCATCGAGTTCTGCGAGGCGCTACCGGCCCATTGGCGTAGCCTGTGGCTGGGCTTGAGCCCGCGTGATGCCGACCCGGGTCGCTTCCTCGAGCGCCTGCTCGAGGGCCTGCAACAACACTGCCCGGCCTTGGGCGGGCAGGCCATGGGTTTGTTGAAGATGCGCCAGCGTCATCAGCCGTTCGCCTTTGAGCAGTGGCTCGACAGCCTGGTCGATGAGCTTGCGTTGTATTTCCAGGCTGATACGCCATTGCTGCTGGTGCTGGATGACTACCATCTGGCCCAGGGGCCTGTGCTCGATGGTTGCCTGCAGTTCTTCCTCAACCACCTGCCTGCTGGCCTGGTGCTGCTGGTCACTAGCCGACAGCGGCCTGACTGGCACCTGGCTCGCCTGCGCCTGTCACGGCAATTGGCCGAGTTGAGCGAACAAGATCTGCGCCTGACCGTGGATGAAGCCCTGGCGGTTATCGGCCGCAAGCCCACCAGCCTGCGCGGCCAGGCACTGGACAACCTGATCCAGCGCAGTGATGGCTGGGTGGCGGGCCTGCGCTTCTGGCAACTGGCTGCCAGTGAGTCGGCTGATGACCAGGCCTTGCCCCAGGCACTGCATGGCGGGGAAGGGCTGATCCGTGACTATCTGCTCGAAGAGGTCATCGACATGCTGCCTGCCGACGTGCAGGCCTTTCTCGATGAAACTGCTTGCCAGGAACGGTTCTGCGCGCCCCTGTGCGATGCACTACGGGTACGGAGTGACAGCGCCGCCATCCTGGGTTTTCTGCAAGCGCACCAGGTATTTCTGGTGCCCCTGGACGAACACGGCCGCTGGTTCCGCTATCACCACCTGTTTTCCGACCTGCTGCGCAGCCGTCAGCAAAGCGAGCCGCTGGCTGGCCGGCACCTGCGCGCCTGCCGTTGGTTCCAGGCCCAGGGTTTGCTGGATGAAGCCGTAGAGCAGGCGCTGCGCGGCGGGCACCTGGACGTGGCGGCCGACCTTGTGCAAAGCCTTTCTGAAGAACAACTGCTGGCCGAACAGAACGTCGGCATGCTGTTGCGCTGGAAGATGGACCTGCCCGACAGCCTGCTGATCAGTACCCCTCGGCTGATTGTGCTGTACAGCTGGGCACTGGGCCTTGCCTGCCAGCTGGATGCGGCCGAGGAACTGGCCGGCTACCTCAGCCGCTTTCTGCCCGCGCCCTCTGCCAGCGCGCAGAAATCCATGCTGGCGCAATGGCTGGCACTCAGTGGCGTGATCGCCCGCGGCCGCGGTGACCGCGAGCGAACCCTGGCTTACTGCAGCGAAGCGCTGCACAGCCTGCCTTGCAAGCGTTACGGCCAGCGCCTGGTGTGCCTGTCCACCTTGTCCAACCTGGCCATTGCCGAGGGTGACTTCTGGCGTGCCCGCGGCTGGAACCGCGAAGCGCTCGAGCTGGCCCAGCGGGTCGGCAACCCGTTGTTCGAAGCATTGGCCCATTACGACCGTGCGCGCGTGCTGCACGCCCGTGGCGAGGTGCTGCGTGCGCTCGATGAAGTGCGCCAGGGCCTGCAGCGCCTGCAAGGGCTTTCGGCACAACGCCTGTATGCCATTCGCGCACGTCTGACCCTGTACGACGGCTACCTGCAGGTGTCGCGCCTGAACCCCGTACAGGGCCGTGCCCGCTTGCGCGCGGGCCTCGGTGAAGCGCGCGCCTGCCGCGACATCAGCGTGCTCATCGGCCATTGCGTGATTGCCACCCTCGACGGGCGTGAAGGGCGTTTTGCCGAAGCGTTTGCCGAACTGGCCGAAGCGGAGCGCCTGATGCACATCTGGGACGTGCCGCCTGTGTACTACCTGGCCATGATCACCTTGGTGAAATGCGAGCTTTGGCTGGCACAGGGGCGCACAGACCTGGCAGAGTCCTGGCTGCAGCGCCTGGGCCAGACCTATGGGGGGGAGCAACCGGCCCTGGCCCCCGAGTTCCATCCCTTGTTGCCGTGCCATGTGGCGTTGCAGCAGGCAGGGCTGGACCGCAGCCGTGCGCGCTGTGAGGAGGCCGCGCAGCGCCTGGAGACGCTGGTCGCTCGCGGCCAGCGCTGTGGCGGCATGATGCTCACGGTCAGTGCGCTGGCGCAGTTGCTGGCGCTGTTGTTGGGTACTGGCCAAGCCGGCAAGGCCGCGCAATGGCTGCCGGGTTTGCTGGAAGCTGCGCGTGGCGGGGTACTGCAGCCTTTTCAGGTACTGCTCGAACAGCACCCGCAGTGGCTGGCCGAGCAGTTGCAGGGGCTTGCCAGCTGCCCGGTCCAGGGCGAACTGCTGCAGCGCCTGCCAAAAGTTGCCAGTACCGGCGCCCCTGGCATGGAGGCCTTGAGCGGCCGCGAGCTGGCGGTGCTCGAGCTGATTGCTCAAGGCTGGTCTAACCAACAGATCAGCGAGCGCTTGTTCATTTCGCTGCACACCGTCAAAACCCACGCCAGCCATATCAACAGCAAGCTGGGTGTGGAGCGCCGTACCCAGGCCGTGGCCAGGGCAAAATCCCTCGGCTTGCTGGCGTGACGCTGGCCCAGCGGGCGGCTGCTCGCTAAAATGCTGGCTTGGGGCCAGCCTGCAGGAACGCAGCTGCCCGCTTTCATCTTTTCCGAGCAGCTGCCGATACAGCGATCGGTGGCATCGCCTCGCGCGGTTTTTCCCATTATTCCAAGGCAGGTCGTGTTGATGCTGCAGTTCGGGCAAAAGAGCTTTCTGATCGTCGACGACTTCACCGACTTCCGCACCTCGACCCGCTCCATGTTGCGCGAGCTGGGCGTGCGGGACGTCGATACCGCCGACAGTGGCGAGCAGGCATTGCGGATGTGCGCGCAGAAGCGCTACGACTTCATCCTGCAGGATTTTCACCTGGGCGATGGCAAGAAGAACGGCCAGCAGGTGCTTGAAGACCTGATCATCGACAAGCACATCAGCCATGAATGCGTGTTCATCATGGTGACGGCCGAAAGCAGCCAGGCCATTGTGCTCAGCGCCATCGAGCATGAGCCGGACGCCTACCTGACCAAGCCCTTCAACCGGGTTGGCCTGGCCCAGCGGGTCGAGAAACTGTACCAGCGCAAGACCTTGCTCAAGCCCATCCTCCAGGCACTGGACCGTAATCGCCCCGGTGAGGTGCTGGCGGCCTGCGCAGAGCTGTGCAAAAAAGACCCGCGCCTGGCGCCGCTGTGCTTGCGCTACCGGGCCGATGCGTTGCGCAACCTCAACCGGTTCGAAGAGCTGGAGAAGTTTCTCAAGGCCATCCTGGCCAGCCGCCCACAGCCTTGGGTGTACGCCGCATTGGGCAGCCTGATGCACAAGCGTGGGCAGAATGCCCAGGCGCAAGCGGTGTATGAACAAGCGCTCAAGGCCTTCCCCATCATGCCAGCCCTGTACGACGGCATTGCCGAAGTGCTGGTAGCCCAGGGCGAAACCAAACGCGCCCAGGGCCTGCTGGAAGAGGCCGTGCGCCTGTCACCGCTGTCTGTAAGGCGCCAGGCGACGCTGGGCAAGCTGGCACTGGCCAACGAAGACTTCGACAGCGCTTCCAAGGCGTTCCGCCACGCGGTCACCCAGGGGCAAAGCTCGCGTTACAAAGACGCCGAGAACAACCTGGGCCTGGCCCAGGCGCTGATGAACCGCAACGCCGGGTTTGGTCTGGATGCCCGTACCCGTGTCGAGATCAACACCACCCTCAGTGAAGTGGCCAAGGAAAACCCTGAAGACCAGGGTTTGCAGGTTCGGGCGCGCATGATGAAGGCCGCCAGCCTGCAGCAGGCCGGTGACCCTGAAACCGCTGCCAAGCTGACGGAGCAGGCGGTGTTGCGTCTGGAAAAGATGAACCAGTTCTTCTCGGTGGATGCTGCCCTCACGGTTGCCCGGCAGTTGCAGGCCATGGGTCAGGATGCAGCGGCCACCGTGGTGCTCAGGAACTGTGTGGAGAGTTATGGCGACGACCCCAAGGTCATGGAAAAAGTGGGCAAGCTGACCGACGACCCGAGCGTGCTCAACGCCATTACCGAAGCCGTCACGCTCAACCGTCAGGGCGTGCGCAGTTACCAGGGAGGTCAGCTTGGCGAGGCATTGCAGATGTTCCGCAAGGCACTGGGCCTGCAGCCCAAAAACATCAGCATCGCCCTCAACACCGCCCAGGCGCTGCTGCGCATCGGCGGTGAGAATCCTCAGCCTGCGATCATGCAGGAGTGCCGTGACGCCTTGACCAGCGTGGCCGGCATTCCTGCTAGCGATAACCGCTATGACCGCTACCGCAAACTGCATACCCGGGTGTTCGGCGCATGAATCAAGACAATCAGGGGCTGGATTTTTCCACGGTGATCGCCTCCACCGTGCACGACCTGAAAAATTCGCTCTCCGCGCTGATCCAGTCCCACAGCCAGTGGGTACAGCGCCTGCCCGAGGAACTGCGTGGCGGCGTGGAGCAGGGCGTGATGGAGCACGAGTTCCGTCACCTCAATGGCATGCTCGTGCAGCTGCTGGGGCTTTATAAGCTGGGCGTCAACCAGCTGCCTGTGTGCCCCGACTATCACGAGCTGGACGACTTCATCGAAGCCCAGCTGGCGGCTCACGAGGAGGTGCTGCAGCACAATGCCATTCAGGCAAGCTGGCGCATCGACACCGATAACCCGCTGGGCTTCTTCGACCGTGAGCTGGTGGCATCGGTAATCGCCAACGTGATTACCAACGCCACGCGCTTCGCCGAGCAGGCGCTGTTGATTACCATCGAGGAAGCGGACAACCAGTTGGCCATCTGCGTGAACGATGACGGCCCGGGCTACCCACAGCGCATGATCGACCGGCAGCAGGAGTACATCCAGGGCATCGATTCCAACAGTGGCAGCACGGGGCTGGGCCTTTACTTTGCTGCACGCATTGCCGCCTTGCATGAAAGCAACGGGGTGCAGGGGCGGATCGAGATCTCCAACGGGGGCGAGTTGGGCGGCGGGTTGTTCAAACTGTTCCTGCCGTGATGGAGACTCCTTCATGGAATTTTCCTTTACCAGGGCACTCCAACCCTGGCATAGAGCCGTTTCAGATCTACCGCCTTCACGACTTACAGTAGGAGCTTGCCCATGTTCAACATGCGTCGCCTGATTATCGTCGGAACTGCCGCTGCCATGATGGCCGGCTGTGCTGGCCAGAACCCCTACGAGAACCAGGGGCAAGGCTCCGGTGGCATGAGCAAGACCGCCAAGTACGGTGGCCTGGGTGCGCTGGCAGGTGCCGTTGCCGGTGCTGCCATCGACCATAACCACCGTGGCAAGGGCGCACTGATCGGCGCCGCCGCCATTGGCGCAGCCGCTGCCGGTTATGGCTATTACGCAGACAAGCAGGAAGCCGAACTGCGCGAGAAAATGGCCAACACTGGGGTCGAAGTTCAGCGCCAGGGTGATCAGATCAAGCTGATCATGCCGGGCAACATTACCTTCGCCACCGACTCGGCCAACATTTCCCCAAGCTTCTATGCGCCGCTGAACAACCTGGCAGGCTCGTTCAAGCAATTCAACCAGAACACCATCGAAGTGGTCGGCTTCACCGACAGCACCGGTAGCCGCCAGCACAACATGGACCTGTCCCAGCGCCGTGCGCAGGCGGTCAGTACCTACCTGACTTCCCAGGGCGTCGATGCTTCGCGGGTGTCGGTGCGTGGTATGGGCCCGGACCAGCCGATTGCCAGCAACGCCGATGCCAATGGCCGCGCGCAGAACCGCCGTGTGGAAGTGAACCTCAAGCCAATCCCCGGTCAGCAGTACGACCAGCAACAAGGCCAGGTACAGCAGTACCCTTGATGCTCTTGTGTTAGGCAGTCAGGGGGCGCCAACCCCCCCCCCCCCCCCAACCCAAACTCCCAGGAGCGGATGGATAGGG